>NZ_JACAEU010000149.1:0-41146 GCF_013388695.1 Fischerella sp. | reverse complement strand
CATTTATTGCTGGGATTCAATCATTTAATTGCTGCAATGAATCAATTTAAACCTTGTTATGCTTCTGGATAATTTAACTTATTTTCTACTAGCTAACTCCGGAAAGTGACAGAAGAGGGCTAGAATCTGCACAGCCAAATATAGCAGCAAAAGGATATTGGGTTTTAGCAACCAATCGTATGCGTTCCAAAGATTGATCTGGATATTTACGCTTTTGCTGTACAAATCGTTGATTTCCATCCAGCAATCGTTTTAAAGCTCGATCGGCATTGACTGGATTACGATTAGCTGCTACTGCATCAGCCAAGGTTGCTTGGGGAGCGATCGCTTGTTGTATATCCTTGGTCAAGCTACAACCAGCTGCACTAGCCAAAATGCCAACGCTTCCTGTACCTGCCAGCTTCAAGAAATGACGACGCCCAACAAATCCATTAATTTGACTCATCAATTTCACTCGGTAATTTGAATTCGGCTGTCTAAAGCTTCTATGCTGGCAGGAAGATATCAACTCTAGAAGCCTGTAAGAGTAAGCGTTGAGACCATTTAAGACTTATTTAATTTTATTGCCAGGCAGAGAGCGATGGGCATAAAAATTATGAATTATGAATTATGAATTATGAATTATGAAATTTTCAGCATTCATAATTTTCATCTATTCCCAATCCCCAATCCCCAATCCCCAATTCCCTATTCGCTAATTATGAAAAGTGCATAATCTAATTTTGCTGACACCCATCAAGAATATAGAAGGAAAGTAAACAAGCTTAGCTTCTATTCAGCCATAAGATAGATGAAATTTTGCACAACTATCAGTATGTCTGATTAAGTGTTAATACTAAACAAAAATCCTGTATCTATTTAACTTCTTGATTTTTTCATTTTTGATTTGAAATTACTTCACATTTATAGGATTGTAATTACCCGTAATTAACGCCAAAATCGGGATAGGTAAACATCTGGAAAAGCCTTGATACTGCAAATTATACAGGTATCTTAAGAAACCAAAAACCAGAGTGCTTGTCCTAATAACTTAAATACACTACGTAATTGTACATGATTAGACAATCTGCTTTTGGCATTGCTTTAAGTATGCTTGTCCTTGCTAGTGGATTCAAAACCACTACCTCAGGTAACACTTCCAAAAATAAACTGTTCGTAAATCAGGTGTTGTCGATTTCATCACCTCCGATTGCGACTTCTATTAATTTCAAAACAACTGATTTAGAAAAATCAGTATTTGCTCGAATTAATCGATATCGAATTTCTCAAGGTCTACCAAAATTGGTTCTCAACCCAAGTATCACTAAACAGGCAAGAATTCACAGTAAAAATATGGCTAACGGTAAGGTTCCGTTTAGCCACGATGGATTTAAACAGCGAGTCAATGCAATTGCTCTTCGTTACAAAAGTGCTGCTGAGAATGTTGCTGTTAATCAAGGATATAGCGACCCTGCCGCCGAAGCTTTTACTGGCTGGCTCAACAGTCCCGATCATCTTATCAATATTAAAGGCAATTACAATTTAACTGGAATTGGTGTCGCAACTAATAGTAAAGGTGAAGTTTACTTAACGCAAATTTTTCTTCGTAATAAATGAATGTATTCAGCATAAATAAATGTATTTCTCGTGTTGACTGTTAGTAGTTAGTGGTTAGTGGTTAGTGGTAATCAACTAACTACTATCTACTATCTACCAACCAAACACCAACCACCAACTACTAGAATAATGTAGTGTCTCGCAGGACTTTGCTCTAGTAGACATTGCATTTATTTTGTGGTGGTTCATGGAATTACAAAATTTTCAGATTTGCGATCGCGATCTTAGCGATATGAGTCTATCCCATTATTTAAAAGCTGATGCGATCGCTGTTGATACAGAGACAATGGGATTAATACCACAACGCGATCGCTTGTGTTTGGTACAGTTGTGTAACCCAGAAGGCAAAGTAACTGCGATCCGTATTGCCAAAGGGCAAACACAAGCCCCTAACTTAAAAAAACTACTGGAAGCGGCAAATATCCTGAAAGTATTTCACTTTGCTCGTTTCGATATTGCCGCCTTGCGTTACCATCTCGATATTAAAGTCAATCCTGTTTTTTGTACCAAAATAGCCAGTAAGTTAGTACGAACCTACACCCAACGCCACGGTCTCAAAGACTTGGTGATAGAGTTGGAACAAGTGGAACTCGATAAAAGTTCTCAAAGTTCTGACTGGGGAAACGCTGCCAGCTTAACAGAAGCGCAACTGAGTTACGCTGCAAATGATGTGCGCTATCTACTGAGTGTGCGAGAGAAATTGATAGCAATGCTGCAACGAGAGGAACGTTGGGAAATTGCTCAACAATGCTTTCAGTGTTTACCAACTATAGTTTCCTTGGATTTGTTGCACTTCAAGGATGTGTTTGAACACTGAATCCGCTATGCGGAGTCCAGAGTCAAAAAGTCCAAAGTCCAGAATTATTTTAACTCTTGACTCTTGACTCTTGACTCTTGACTAAATTTATACTTCTTTTTCCTGAGTTTCTGTGTGTTCTTTTAGTCGGTCAACAACATTGTATGCACCAGGGCCAGGAATTTCATGTGCTTCAATAACACCATCTGTTGGGCCGCCAATTGCCTTCCATGCTGCCAAACCACCTCTGAGTTCGGATACATGTTCAAATCCAGCTTGCCTCAGCATTTGTGCAGCTTGGGCAGTTTCTTCATCATTGGCACCATAAACATATATATCACGAACTTTCGCTATGGATGCAACTGCCCGATCTACCAATTGATCTAATGGCATTGGCATTGCGCCCATGATGTGACCGTTGTTGAAGGTATTGCGATCGCGCACATCCAGAATTGTCAAAGCTGGTTCGCCCCACTCTAAACGAGCCTTCAGTACATGGGCATCGGATTGTGGCTCAATGGGTGGTTGTGATGGAATAATATTTTCTACAAGTTTGTTATCTTTGATGTTATTCATCTTCACTAGGACTTTTACAGAATTAAATTTACTGACCAAAATTTACCCAACAATACTGTTGGAATTTCTCTTTCTTGAGAGTGAAGCTGAATAATATCTATCTATCTAATGGTGGATTGCCTAAAAATCTAACTAAGGGTTGATTTATATCAGGAAAAACAAATTATGAGCATCTCGTTATACATTTCCTTTCTGAAACAACCATTTTGCATATATGGCATCAAAAACTCCTGCTAAGGCGAATCCGATCAGTTTTTTTGAAAAGCTCGATCCCCAATCAAAGTTAGTATTTATTAGTCTTGGAATTGCCAGTATAGGCTTAGTTATCATCATCATCTGGAATATTTTTCTCCGTCTGACGGCACCTCAACTTACCCTTGCTGCTGGAGACCCAGAAGGAGAAAGTTATATTATCAGCGAAGCCATTCAAAAAGTGGTTAAACAAAAATCTCACATTAATATTAAATTACTACCAACTGGCGGCACATCACAAAACCTGCAATTGTTACAAGACGGAAAAGCTGAGTTAGCAACGGCTCAAGCGGATGTTGTCGGTCAAGAAATGGATTTGGTAGAAAGCCGCCAATCTCAACCACAACAATCTCAGGATAAAGTATCTCCAACAGCTGTTGCCGTTTTGTATCAGGATTTGTTTCAGTTGGTAGTCAGAGATCCCAGCATTAAACAATTTAATCACCTTCGGGGTAAAACAATCGCTTTACCTGCTAGAGGTGGGCAATATCAATCTTTTGTGAAAGTCGCAGAACATTACGGTCTGATGAAAGCAGACAAGCCTGATTTTGTCATCTCAGGCTTAAAAAGCAAATATTACGATGATAAGCAAGCAGAAGAAGATTTTAAAGCTAAAAGGGCAGATGCATTGTTTCGCGTTCGCGCTTTAGGTAATCTTGGTATCGCTCAGCTTGTGCAAGATCAGGATGGACGTTTGCTGCCTATTACCCAGGCACAAGCAATGAAAATAAAATATCCTGCCTTTGAATCTGCCAAAATTCCTCAAGGGGCATACAGAGGCAATCCTCCTATGCCTGGGATTGAACTGGATACAGTGGCAGTGGATAGACTACTGGTGGCTGGTGAGCAAGTAGATAACAATGTGATTCAACAAATCACCCGAATTATCTTTGAAAATCGTCAAGCGATCGCAAATGCGATCGCTGAAAAACATGCGGAAGTAAAACCCTTAGTCGCTAGTATTAGCCGTCCCCGAGAGAACGACGGAACAGGCATTCCTATCCATCCAGGCGCAGTTGCCTTTTACGAGCGCGATAAACCTTCTTTTGTCCAAGAAAATGCAGACTTTTTAGCTCTAATTTTAACAATTTTTCTCCTAGTAGCCTCCTGGTTCAAGCAACTGAAGTTATGGATTGAGCGTGGGAAAAAAGATGAAGCTGATGATTATATTCATTCAGCTATAAATCTCATGGATAAAAGTCTAGGCAATCTGGAAGATAGGCAAAAAAAACTTGATGAAACTTTCAAAAAAGCTGCTGAAGCTTTAATCGCCGAAAGGATTTCTCAAGAGTCATTCCGAACTTTTAATGAAGCCTATAAAACTACTAGAGAAGCCATAGAAAGAGAAGGACAAATTACTTATCAAGAAATTGAACAAAAGCAAAGAGAAATTTCTGCGGAATATATCAAAGCCGCAGTTGCATTACTGCAAGATAAAACAATAAATCAAAATTTACTTCAACAAGAGTTAGATGCAATTCTCGAACGGGTGGCAACTGATTTGATCGCAGAAAATATCTCTCAAGAATCCTATCGAACTTTTGTGGAAGCGTATAAAATTACAAGAGATGCCATTGAGCGGAAAAATTAAGAGTTTTTGGTTAAAAAGTAGAGACGCGCCACGGCACATCTGTACATCTATTGACCATTGACGCTTGACTCTGGACTAGCGAAGAAATTTCCTGGAGTTTAGCTGCAACTGCACCACTTGTTAATAATTCTTCTGCTTGAGCTATACCCGATCGCATATCTGAACAAATACCAGAACGCCACAGGTAAAACCCACCGTTCCACAAGGCTGTTTGCATCAGTTCCGAAGGTATGGCTTGTAATACTCCTTGCATTTGGACTACAAGTTCTTCAGTAGTATCCAGGGGTACGTTTTTGGTGGTAAATCCATATTCGCGGGGAACCAAATGCAATCGTTCTATTTCATGTGTAGTCGCAGGTTTTAATAAACCAATAATAGCAGTGCGATCGCGCGGTAGGTCGCAACTGCCTTCCAATCCTTTGATAGTGGTAAAATTTGTTACTCCTCGCCGCGCTAAGGCTTCCTGAAACATAGCTTCTGTAGGAGGATGGACATACCCCGCGACAATATGAGCATCGCCAGCATAAGGACACCAAATTAGCTCCATTGTGGCAAAAGGTGGACGCTTGCCCAGTTGGTCGCGGTATTCCCAAATACTTTGCGTTAAGGGAAAATGCTGAGGGGTATAAACAAAGCCAATTCCAGTTTGCTCAAATACCTGCTGGGTTTTTTCCAGCGGCAAACCAGTCCAATCAACTCCTAAACCCTGCCAAACTTCCACTAGGGGCAAACCATACTTTGTCGGCAAGCGATCGCCCCCATGCATCAGTACTGGTTGCCCAGCTGTGGCTAATAATAATGCTGTAATGGGGCTAATCGGTGCGGTGCGAGTTCTGCCATCATAAGGTATACCTAAAACCATGATAGATCGTGGCGAAGCGATCGGTTTTAGTTTGGGTCCTAGTTCATCATAGGCATCCAACATCCCAGCCAACTCTTCCCCCGTAGGACGTTTGATCCGGTGAGCAATCAAAAACGCCCCGATCTGAACTGGTGTCGCTTCACCCAGCAATATCATCTTTGTGGCCGCAGCAGCTTCTTCACGAGTCAAATTTTCCCCCGTATGATTACCGCTGCCGACCTTTTTCAGTAATTCCCGAAATACATTGCTCATAGCGCAATAGTTAGTGGATAGTGGATAGTGGTTAGTAGTTAGTAGTTGACTTTATCACTACTATCTACTAACCACTAACTACTAACTCTTTACTAACAAACCGAAAGCTCTAGAGTAACTTTTGGCGGTACATTATCTCGCACTAATTGCCAAAAATGCTGAATAGGAGGAATTTGCAGGCGGTCTTGAGTAGTAACCATTACGACTCGGCGAGTAAAACTTGAATTATCAGCTAAAGCACAATTGCTGGCTAGGGGACGAACCGCTAAGGTAGGGTCTTTACGTGCTTCTACTAATGCCGAATTAGGTAGCAAAGCCACCAATTCTCCTTGACGTACTACTCCCCGGAAGGCATCTAAGGTGTTGACTTCCAAGACTGCTTGGAGTGTAGCTTGCAGGCGCTCAAACCGATCTTGGACAAGGCGTTGCATACCATAACCATCTTTGAAAACTACCTGCGGATAACGAATTAACTCTGACCAAGGAATGCGTTCATATTGTGCTAGGGGGTGATTGGCTGCTGTCAGAACTTCTATAGGTTCATCATATAAAACTTCTACCACTATTTCTTTTCCAGCAGTTAAAAAGCGATTATTCATGACAATGGCCACATCTACTAGTCCATCTTTGAGGACTTTTAAGGCGCGATCGCTACCCAAGGATGTCACCCGCAATTGTACTTGTGGATAATCGTGACAAAACTGTTGCAAAACCGGCGGTAAGTAATAAGCACACAGCGAGTGAATCACTGCAATGCACAATTCGGGCTGTTTTCCTGCTACTAAATCTGCTATTTCCTGCGTGGCTGTTTGCCACTCTTGGCAAATTTTACGCGCACGGGGTAACAAGCGTTCACCTGCAACCGTCAGCTTCGCCTGACCCGTTCTATGAAACAGTTCCAAGCCCAAATCCGCTTCCAGCCCCTGGATTTGGCGACTGATAGTTGATTGGGTAACACTACATTTTCTTGCTGCCCCTTGAAAGCTACCGGTTTCCGCGATCGCTAGAAAGGCTTGCAACTGCTCTAATCGCATGTTGTCGTAGCCTGAATTACATTATGGATTTCATTAACTTAACGTATTTTTAACAACAATTTAGTAGAGTTTGTTACATCTAGTTCTTTATTAGAAATTCGAGTTTCTATGCTAGTTATTGCCTATTTACGCCGATACCAGTCTTTCAATGAAATTTTTAATCCAATGTAACCTGAACAATTTTTGATTCTTATCTTTAAATAAGATTAGGTAAACATGCAAGAGGTAGAGGAAATATATTCTCTCGTTCGGGGAATTAAAAATTTTAAATTTTAAATTTTACATTTTTAATTTTTAATTTGATTACTCCCCTTGAGGAGCAAGATTCTTCAGCGCCGCGATCGCGTGTAGTCTTACTAATTCGTCAGGATCTGTCAAAAGTTTAGTCAATGGTTCGATTGCTTCCATCCTGCCTAATTGTCCTAAAGACAGCGCGATCGCTCTTTTGATTGCGGCAATCTCAACTGCTGGATGTTTTTGTTCCAGCATGGCCAATAATATTTCTGCTGCTAGCGAGGCTAATTGGGGATTGCTGACTCTCCCCAGAACTGTCACAATTTCCTGCCATAGCGTCACTGATTCTAGTTGGTTAAGCGCTGTGCGGAGATATTCCAAACTAGATGGCATCTCCATCCAACAGAGAGCGCGGATAGTTTCTAGTTGCAGTTTCACTGGCGTATGAGGCGACATCAGCACCTGAAATAAGTGCTTGGCTGCGTCTTCACCACCCATGCGTGACAGGGCAACTGCTGCCGCACAACAAACCTCAAGGTTAAAGTCATAAAGCTTAGATTGCAATCTTGTTACCAAATCTAATGGTTCGCGCAAGTCAGGACGAAAACTCAAACCCAGTACTGCTTCCCGTCTAACTGAGGCAGCAATATCATCCAACGCACGCAAAAGTACTGGTGGTATGCGTTCATCGTGAAAGCTGCTAAGAGCTTCTATTGCAGCAGCACGGACGCTGATTTGGGGATCGTCTACTACACTCAACAGCGGTGCGATAGTTTCTTTATGCCGGATGATACACAGCGATCGCACTGCCAAAAGACGTGTCTGTTCATCTGCCAGGAGTTCTGTCAAGGCAGCAATAGCATACGTACCCATTTGCCCCAGTGCTGCTGCTGCCATTGTCCTTAGTTCTTCATCATCCTCTATTTTCAGTAATTCTACTAATGCAGCAATTGCCTCTGGCTGCTGAAACTCTCCCAGCAGTCGCGCCGCATACCAGCGTAATTCTTCCTCTGCCTCCTCGTCTGTCAATATTTCAATCAGTGGGGAAATCGCGATCGCTCCCAGACATACAAACACTTTGGCGATCTCCCAACGTTGCTGAAAATCTCCCATTATTAAAACAGAAAGTGCTAATTCCAGCAGCTTTTCTTGGTTTTCCAAACTTTCTAGGTTTTTTGAATTCTCTTGTTGAGTCAACTGTTGCAAGCATTGAATTAAAAGTTGCCAGTTGGCTGCATTATGTGCTGCTTGCGCCTGTATTAAAAGCTGGTTGATGTTATTCACTACTAATAGTTGGTGGTTGATGGTTGGTGGTTAGTAGTTAGTAGTTAGTAGTTAGTAGTTAGTGGTTAGTGGTTAGTGCTTGTTATTCTCCCACTCTCCCCCTCTCCCCATCTCCCACTCCCCCACTCCCCTACACCCCTTTTTCAGTTGGTTGTTCTGCCCACTAACCACTATCTACTATCCACTAACTACAAATATCTGCGATCGCCTTTAATTAAGCGCATTACGCCCACTCTGGGTTAAAATTCATGCAAAAAATGCATATTTATAATACGTTTTATACACTTTCGCATACATTTCGTAACAAGCTATACGAATTTTATGTTTTCACAACTTTAACCTAAGTGGATGTAAATAAAAAAAATCAGTATCCAAATTGAATTGAATAGTTGACAAAATGCCCTTGTCATTAGTCATTTGTCAAAGACTGATGACTGATGACTAATGACCTATGACCTATGAGTAATCATGACAGACGCAGCAACTACCATCACAGCCAGCCTCAATCGATTCGAGAAATTTAAGGCCGAAAAAGATGGACTCGCCGTCAAGGCAGAGATAGAGAAATTTGCCTCTCAAGGATGGGAGGCAATGGACGAAACTGACCGCGATCATCGCCTAAAGTGGGTGGGTGTGTTTTTTCGCCCAGTTACTCCGGGTAAATTTATGATGCGGATGCGGATGCCGAACGGTATTCTCACGAGTCATCAGATGCGAGTGCTTGGGGAAGTAGTGCAACGTTACGGCGATGACGGCAGCGCTGACATTACTACAAGGCAGAATATCCAATTGCGAGGCATCCGGATTGAAGACTTACCAGAAATTTTTCAGAAATTTCATACGGTTGGCTTAACCAGCGTGCAGTCAGGGATGGATAACGTCCGCAACATTACAGGCGACCCCGTGGCAGGTTTAGATGCGGATGAGTTATTCGACACGCGCGAGTTGGTGCAACAAATTCAAGACATGCTCACCAACAAAGGCGAAGGTAATCCAGAGTTCACCAATCTACCACGGAAGTTTAATATTGCCATCACAGGCGGACGGGACAATTCTGTTCACGCGGAGATTAATGATTTAGCTTTTGTACCTGCTTTCCGGGAGGAGGGGGAGATTGGGAGATGGGGAGATGGGGAGATTGGGGTAAGTTCTCTCCCCACCACCCCATCACCCCACCACCCCACCAGTAAAGTCTTTGGTTTCAACATCTTGGTGGGTGGATTCTTTTCTGCCAAACGTTGCGAAGCGGCTATTCCTTTAAATGCTTGGGTACCGCCAGAAGATGTGGTTGCCGTATGTAGAGCAGTTTTGGAAGTTTTTCGCGATCGCGGCTTGCGTGCCAATCGTCTGAAATCCCGCCTAATGTGGTTGATTGACGAATGGGGTTTAGAAAAGTTTCGTTCAGAAGTCGAACAGCGCTTGGGTAAACCATTAATCAGCGCTGCGCCAAAAGACGAAATTGATTGGGAAAAACGCGACCATGTTGGGGTATACAAACAAAAACAACCAGGATTGAACTATGTAGGGTTACACGTTCCTGTTGGTCGGTTAACTGCTGAAGATATGTTTGAAATAGCACGTCTGGCAGATGTGTACGGCAGCGGTGAAATCCGTCTTACAGTTGAGCAGAACGCGATCGTACCTAATGTTCCTGATTCACGCTTGGCACTGTTTTTAGCAGAGTCACTGCTAGAAAAGTTTAGCGTTGACCCCAAACCATTAGCGCGATCGCTCGTTTCTTGCACTGGCTCACAATTTTGCAACTTTGCCTTGATTGAAACCAAAAACCGCGCCCTGACAACGATTAAAACCTTGGAAGAGCAAGTAGAACTCACCCGTCCAGTACGAATTCATTGGACAGGTTGCCCCAACTCTTGCGGACAGCCCCAAGTTGCAGATATTGGCTTGATGGGAACCAAAGCCCGTAAAAATGGCAAAGCTGTAGAAGGGGTTGATATCTACATGGGCGGTAAAGTAGGCAAAGACGCACATTTAGGAACTTGTGTGCAAAAAGGCGTTCCTTGTGAAGACTTGCAGCCAGTGTTGCAAGATCTGTTGATTAAGCATTTTGGAGCAAAACCCAGGCAAGAAGCTTTAGTAATTCATTAGTTAGTGGTTAGTGGATAGTGGATAGTGGTTAACTACCAACTACCAACTACCAACTACCAACTACCAACTACCAACTACTAACTACTAACTACTAACTACTAACTACTAACAACAGGACAAATGACCAATTTTTCTCGAAGACAATTTATTTTCACCACTGGCGCTGCGGCAGCTGTTTCCGTCCTGACTCACGCTTGTTCTTCCGGTACTAATACAGCCACAACAAGCGGTGATACACCCTCACCAGGCAGCGCTACCCCAGCTACCAACGTCAATACAGCAAATAATGCTCCGAAAGTAGAAACGACCAAAGCCAAGTTAGGATTTATCGCTCTAACTGATTCTGCTCCCTTAATTGTTGCCAAGGAAAAGGGCTTGTTTGCTAAGTACGGCATGACGGATGTCGAGGTGATTAAGCAAAAATCATGGCCTGTCACCCGCGATAACTTGAAAATCGGTTCAGCAGGCGATGGCATTGATGGCGCACACATTCTCAGCCCGATGCCCTATCTCATGACCATCAACGATAAAGTGCCGATGTATATCTTGGCACGGTTAAATACCAACGGTCAGGGTATCTCTGTTGCTAATAAATTAAAAGATTTGAAAGTCGGCTTGCAAAGCAAGGCGCTAAAAGAAGCTGCCGATCAAGCCAAAGCCAACAAACAAGCTATGAAAGTTGCCATGACTTTCCCTGGTGGTACTCATGATTTGTGGATGCGCTACTGGCTAGCAGCAGGCGGTATCAATCCAGATCAAGATGTGACTTTGGAACCAGTACCACCACCACAAATGGTGGCGAATATGAAAGTTGGCACCGTCGATGCCTTTTGTGTGGGAGAACCTTGGAACGCCCAATTGGTGAGCCAAAAATTGGGCTACACAGCCCTAGTTACAGGTGAGTTGTGGAACAACCATCCAGAAAAAGCCTTTGCTATGCGGAAAGATTGGGTTGATCAAAACCCCAATGCTGCACAGGCGGTGGTGATGGCAATCATGGAAGCCCAGCAGTGGTGCGATCGCCCAGAAAACAAAGAAGAGATGTGCAAAATCGTCTCTGGCCGCAAATACTTTAACGTTGCTGCCGCAGATATATTAGAACGGGCTAAAGGCAATATAGATTACGGCGATGGACGTACAGCCAAGGACTTCCAATACCGGATGAAGTTCTGGGCAGATAATGCTTCATATCCTTACAAGAGCCACGATATTTGGTTTTTAACAGAAGAGATTCGCTGGGGTTATTTACCAAAAGATACCAAAGTTAAAGAAATTGTAGATGAAGTTAACAAAGAAGATTTGTGGAAGAAAGCTGCTAAAGCCCTTGGTGTTCCCGATTCCGAAATTCCTACTAGTACTTCTCGTGGAGTTGAGACTTTCTTTGATGGTGTCAAATTCGATCCAGAAAAACCCGAACAATATTTGCAGAGTTTGAAAATCAAGAAAGTCTAATTGTGGGTTCAGAGGCTAGAAAATTGGCATATTTACAATTTTAGAGCCCCTTTTTTTATGCCTTTAAAAAGTTAAATTCAGTCAACTGGAACGCAATGGGAGAACGTAGAAAATGACAGCTACTATTGGGAGTCGTGTTATCAGAAAAAATTCCCGCAAGAATATAAATAAAATAATTTTGAAAAAAGTTCTGCCACCAATAGTAGCAATAGCTATTTTTTTGGTGATATGGCAACTACTTTGTTTAAACCCTAACTTTAAATTGCCTGGCCCAATCGAAACCTTTTCGGAAACTTGGGACCCTTTTATCATCGATCCATTTTTTGATAATGGCGAAAGTGATAAAGGCTTAGGCTGGCAGATACTCAGTAGCCTGGGACGGGTTGGTCTAGGGTTTTCTCTAGCAGCAATTGTCGGAATTGCGTTGGGAATTTTCATTGGTGCTAATAAATTACTCTACAATGCTGTAGACCCCATCTTTCAAGTGTTGCGAACTGTGCCGCCCTTGGCATGGCTACCGATTTCACTGGCAGCATTTCAACAGGCTAATCCTTCAGCAATTTTCGTAATTTTCATTACTTCTATTTGGCCAATTCTGATTAACACCACTGTAGGTGTGCAACAAATTCCTCAAGATTACATAAATGTTGCTAGAGTTTTAAAGCTAAAAGGGCCAAAGTATTTCTTAAAAATTGTGTTCCCTGCTACTGTTCCTTATATATTCACAGGGTTAAGAATTGGCATTGGTTTATCTTGGCTAGCAATTGTCGCGGCTGAGATGTTGGTCGGTGGTGTAGGAATTGGTTCGTTTATTTGGGATGCCTACAACACTACTACAGAAACCAATCTGAGCGAGATTATCCTAGCGCTGATTTATGTTGGTTTGGTGGGTTTGTTGCTAGATAGATTGGTTGGTTTTGTAGCTAGTAAAGTTGTTCCTGAAGAACAGAAGTAGTCAAGAGTCAAGAGTTAAGAACTGATGACTAATAACTACTAACTACTAACAAAGAACAAATGACTACTTTTGTTGAAATTGACCACGTCGATCGCGTATTTAATCTCCCCAATGGCGGTAAATATATCGCGCTGAAAAATATTGAACTGAAAATCAAACAAGGGGAATTTATTTCCCTGATTGGGCACTCTGGTTGTGGTAAATCTACCTTGCTTAATATCATCGCAGGCTTAGATAGGGCAAGTGTTGGGGGTGTGACTTTAGAAGGACGCGAGGTCAGAGATCCAGGGCCCGACCGGATGGTGGTGTTCCAAAATTACTCGCTGCTACCCTGGTTAACAGTGCGGGAAAACATCGCCCTAGCAGTTGATGAAGTTTATCAAAATAAGCCCAAGGGCGATCGCAATGCCATTGTTGAACAGCACATTGACATGGTAGGTCTGCGTCATGCAGCCAAAAAACGTCCTAGCGAATTATCGGGTGGAATGAAACAACGGGTGGCGATCAGCCGCGCCCTCGCAATTCGTCCCAAGTTGTTACTGCTAGACGAACCCTTTGGGGCATTGGATGCCCTGACGCGGGGTAGCTTGCAAGAACAACTAATGAAAATCTGTAATGAACACAACGTTACCTGTGTGATGGTGACACACGATGTGGATGAGGCGCTATTGTTGAGCGATCGCATCGTCATGCTCACCAACGGCCCGGAAGCTCATATCGGGCAAATTTTGGAAGTGCCGATTCCCCGTCCCCGCCAACGTTTAGAAGTAGTCAATCATCCCAGCTACTACAATCTGCGGAATGAAATGATTTACTTCCTCAACCAGCAAAAACTCCTTAAGAAACACAAGGCTAAGGTTGAGGCACCAGTAATTGTATCCCGCAACGGTTTAGAAAAAGTCAATTTGGAAATTGGCTTTCTGCCCCTGACTGATGCTGCACCTCTAATCGTGGCTAAAGAAAAGGGCTTATTTGCTGATTACGGGTTAGAAGCAGTTACTCTCAACCGCGAACCCAATTGGACAGAAATCGCCAAAGGTGTTGCTACTGGCAGACTAGACGCCGCCCAGATGGTCGCCGGTATGCCCCTTGCTCTCACCTTGGGCGCTGGTGGCAAAACACCGATTTGCGTAGTCAATGCCCTGAATCTCTCCCGTAACGCTAACGCCATTACCTTAAGCAAAAGATTGTACAGCGAAGGTGTCAGAAACCTAGCTGACTTAAAAGCCGCGATTAATGCCTCTCCCGACCAAGTTCTCACTTTGGGAATAGTGCATCCGACGTCAATGCTGAACTTAATTTTGCGTTACTGGCTAGCTGCTGGTGGCATCGATCCCGATCGGGATATCAGCCTCACGGTAGTACCACCAACACAAATGGTTTCCCAACTCAAAGCTGGAAATATTGACGGTTATTGTGCTGGCGAACCCTGGAACTACGTTGCTGTTCATGAAGACGTGGGCTTTGTTGCTGCTACTGCCCTAGAAATTTGGTCAGGACAGCCAAAAAAAGTGCTGGGAGTGCGGGAAGAGTGGGCGCAGAAGTACCCAGAAACTTACCTTGCCTTGGTCAAAGCGCTTTTAGAAGCTTGCAAATACTGCGACGATCTCCGCAACCGCGAAGAAATTCTGGAATTAATTTGCCGTCCCGAGTACCTTGATATCGATCCTGCATACGCCCGTCCCGGTTTTATCGACCCCTACGATCGCGGCGATGGCACTCAGCCTCAGCAACTCACAGCATATAACCAGTTCTATGTCAATAAAACCAACTATCCAAACCGCATTGAATTGCTGTGGATGGTTACTCAAATGGCGCGTTGGGGCTTAGTACCCTTCCCCAAAAACTGGGTGGAAGTGATTGAACGAGTCTGTCGCACAGACGTATTCGGTGCTGCTGCACGCGATCTCGGCTTGCTTGATATCGGACAGGATGACCCCATTCACTTATTTGATGGTAAAGTCTTTAACCCTTCCAAACCGCTAGAGTATCTCCAAAGCCTGGAAATCAAACGCCAGATCCGCGTTGAAGAAGTATTTATTTAGCGATCGGGGATCGGGGATTGGGTGATGCCTCCGGCACGCAGCAAGGGCGAGCGCCAATCGCTGATGGAGGAAACCCCCTTTGGAGCGCGCTAGCTCACCACTAACAACTAACAACTAACCACTAACCACCAACAACCAACAATCATCATGCGAACACTAAACGGAACTAGCAGCAAAACCAATATCAATCAACTGCAAACCCAGAAAGCAGAAGACTTTTTGGTTATTGAAGGTGTAAACAAAATCTACCCAACTCCTGATGGCCCTCATACCGTATTGGATGGAGTTAACCTCAAGGTTCGTGAAGGTGAATTTGTTTGCATTATCGGTCACTCTGGCTGCGGCAAATCAACACTGCTAAACATGGTTTCTGGTTTCAACACGCCCACCGATGGCGTAGTCCTCCTACAAAACAACCCCATCACCGAACCAGGCCCAGACCGGATGATGGTATTCCAGAACTACTGCCTACTGCCTTGGATGAGTGTATTTGATAATGTTTACTTGGCTGTTGATTCCGTTTTTCCCCGTAAAACCCAGGCAGAAAAACGAGCGATCGTCAAAGAACATTTGGCGATGGTGGGACTGACAGAAGCGGCTGACAAGAAACCCAGTCAGATTTCTGGTGGGATGAAGCAACGAGTAGCGATCGCTCGCGCCCTCTCCATCCGTCCCCAAGTTTTGATTTTGGATGAACCCTTCGGTGCATTGGATGCCATTACCAGAGAAGAACTGCAAGAAGAACTGCTGCAAATCTGGCGTGAACATCGAGTCACGGTATTGATGATTACTCATGACATTGATGAGGCACTTTTCCTTGCAGACAGGCTGGTGATGATGACTAACGGCCCTGCTGCCAATATCGGTGAAGTGCTAAATATTCCTTTCGCTCGCCCCCGCAATCGTCGCCGCATTATGGAAGATCCTAAATACTATAACCTGCGAAACTACGCCCTAGACTTCCTGTATCGCCGCTGCGCTCACTCTGAGGAGTAGGGGAATGGGGGAGTGGGGGCTAGGGGCCCCCTCTGGGATTGGGGGCTGTGGGAGAGTGGTGGAATAACCACTAACAACCAACCACCAACAACCAACCACCAACAACCAACCACCAACAACCAACAACCAACAGAATGCTGAAAGGATTATTTTCATTCAACGGTCGCTACCGCATCTTACATTTGACTTGGTTTGCTTTTTTTCTCACCTTTGTCTGCTGGTTTAACTTTGCTCCCTTTGCGACAACCGTTGGCAAGCAGCTAAATCTAGCGCCTGAGCAAATCAAAACTTTGGGTATCTGCAACCTTGCCCTAACGATTCCGGCACGAATTGTCATTGGTATGCTTCTGGATCGTTTTGGCCCCAGAATTACCTACTCAATGCTGCTAATGTTTGCTGCTGTTCCCTGTTTAGCTACGGCCCTATCACAGAATTTTAGTCATCTAGTCATTAGTCGCCTGCTAATGGGAATTGTTGGTGCAGGGTTTGTCGTAGGCATCCGCATGGTGTCGGAATGGTTCCCTCCCAAAGAAATTGGCATTGCCCAAGGCATTTATGGCGGTTGGGGTAACTTTGGTGCTTTTGGGGCGGAGTTTACCTTACCTATGATTGCAGTTGCTGCCAGCCTTATGACTGGTGGTGCTTCCAATTGGCGATTTGCGATCGCCCTCACAGGAATTATCGCGGCAATTTACGGTGTAATTTATTACAATAGTGTTCAAGATACACCTCCTGGCAAAGCCTACAAACGACCCAAGAAAAATGGTGCTTTGGAAGTGACCAGTGTTAAAAGCTTCTGGGCAATGATCATTTCAAATTTTGGGTTGATTTTCGCCTTGGGTTTATTAGCTTGGCGCTTAGAACAAAAAAATATTCACTTCCTAACTCAGAGCCAAATGTATCTGGTGTGGATGATATTAGCAGCCTTATTTGCTTACCAAACTTACAAAGCTTATCAAGTTAACAAAGAACTTTTAATTGGCAAGAAAACTTACGCACCTTCTGAACGCTATCAGTTTAGCCAAGTAGCCTTACTCGAATTCACTTACGTGACTAACTTTGGTTCTGAACTAGCTGCCGTTTCCATGCTACCTGCGTTCTTTGAAAAAACCTTTGGTCTAGAGCATGTCGTAGCTGGGATGATTGCCGCCTCCTATCCATTTTTAAACTTAATTTCTCGTCCTAGTGGCGGCTTAATTTCTGATAAGTTCGGCTCCCGTAAGTGGACTATGACAATTATCAGCGCTGGCATCGCTGTCGGCTATTTGATGGCACATTTTATGAACCGTAGCTGGCCCCTTCCCTTAGCAATTGCAGTCACTATGTTTGCTGCTTACTTTGCCCAAGCTGGCTGTGGTGCAACCTACGGTATTGTACCCCTAATTAAAAAGGAAGCTACTGGTCAAATTGCAGGCAATGTCGGAGCTTACGGTAATTTTGGCGGCGTTGTTTATCTAACAATTTTCAGCTTAACCGATGCACCTACACTCTTTTCCACAATGGGTATAGCGGCTATGGTCTGTGCTTTTATGTGTGCCTTCTTCCTCAAAGAACCCAAAGGCTCCTTTGCATCTGCCTATGAAAGTGAATCACCAGAAGAGACAACAACTCCAACAACTCAAACCATCCTAGCAGAAGAATAAGATGAGGATTAAAAGTTAAATTATCAATTCAAAATGATGAATTTTTAGTAATCAAAAGCCCGCTCATTTAGCCAGTGGGCTTTCTGCCATATTTTTATTTTTCATCTCAAAAACTACTGATTGTTCATGGCGAACTTGTCGCACCAAGACTCCGCGCGACGGCAGTCGCTACAATGGGGGAAACCCCCAAGGGCGCGCTGCCTCCCCTCTGCGTTAACCTCTGCGACTCTCTGCGTTTTAAATCCCTACGCCTTTACGCAAAGCTGTAGTTAGTTTTGATTAAAAATGTGAAATGAATCATAGTATCAATTTTAAAAATTATATGTAAGCTAAATAATGAAAAAGTCAGCAAATTTTGATAAATAAAATACTTGTTTATATCGATGCAATAATAGCTGAAACAACTGAATCAATAATTGTAGAGATTGCATAGCTAAAAACTATATATGAAATCAGTAAAAATAACATAAAAACCATCCAAAATGTATCGTGATGAACATTTTATTGATCTGATTTAATATCTAATGATTAAAAATGGTTTTATGTGCTTTTGCTCAAAACTAAATAAGTAATTTTGGCAATTTTTAGTAGCTTGCATTATCAATTTTTATCAATCTTCAATTCAAATAATTTCTGATGCGATTCGTTGAATACAAAGGTTTGTAAATCGTGCAATTTACTGGCATTTTCCCTCTACAAACCTTGAATTTCAACATAGAGAAAATCCGTGAATACGGTGTAACTACTATGACTGAATTTACCAAAACTCTCTGTCCTTACTGTGGTGTGGGCTGTGGATTAGAAGTCTCGCCTCCTGCGCAACCAGGCAAAGCAACTCATCGAGATAGCCAAGGCAACCCGATTTGGCGGGTGCGGGGCGACAAAGCGCACCCATCTAGTCAAGGTATGGTTTGCGTCAAAGGTGCAACGATCGCCGAGTCTTTAGATAAAAACAGACTGCATTATCCGATGGTGCGAGACTCCTTGGATCGGGAGTTCCGGCGTGTTAGTTGGGATGAAGCTTTTGATGTTATCGTCAAACGGATTCAAACCGTGCGTTTCACTCAGGGGCCGGAAGCTATATGCATGTATGGTTCCGGTCAATTTCAAACTGAAGATTACTACATAGCCCAAAAACTTTTGAAAGGATGTCTGGGCAGCAATAACTTTGATGCTAACTCTCGCTTATGCATGTCTAGTGCTGTAGCTGGGTACATCCAAAGCTTTGGCTCAGATGGCCCTCCTTGCTGCTATGAAGACTTAGAGTTAACTGATTGTGCGTTTTTAATTGGCACCAATACGGCGGAATGTCACCCCATCGTTTTCAACCGATTGGAGAAACATCACAGAAAGAACCGCAAGATGAAAATGATTGTGGTCGATCCCCGTCGAACACCCACAGCAGAAGCAGCCGACTTGCATTTAGCGATTCGTCCCGGTACAGATATCGACTTATTGAATGGCATTGCTCACTTGTTGATGCGTTGGGGCTACATTGAAACTGGGTTTATTGACGAATGCACGAGTAACTTCCCTGCGTACGCTGAAGTGATTCGGCACTATTCTCCAGAAGTAGTGGCTCATCAATGCGGGATCGATATTAAAGATTTAGAAACAGCAGCTAGGTACTGGGGACAATCGCAGCGGGTGCTGTCCTTGTGGTCAATGGGTGTGAATCAATCCTCAGAAGGTACAGCGAAGGTCAGAACTATTATTAACCTGCACCTGATGACCGGACAAATAGGCAAGCCAGGGGCGGGGCCTTTTTCGCTCACAGGTCAGCCAAACGCAATGGGAGGAAGAGAAGCCGGAGGTTTGGCGCACTTATTACCTGGTTATCGCTTGGTGAAAAATCCTCAACACCGCGCTGAAGTAGAAGATGTTTGGGGTCTCAAGCGTGGGCAAATTTCGCCCAATCCCGGTCTGACGGCTTGGGATATGATTACTGGATTAGAAGATGGCACTGTGGGCTTGCTGTGGATTGCCGCTACTAATCCGGCGGTGAGTATGCCGGACTTGGAACGAACAAAAGCAGCATTGATGCGATCGCCCTTTACTATCTACCAAGACGCTTATTACCCGACAGAAACAGCTGCTTATGCTCACGTCCTGCTACCAGCAGCCCAGTGGAGTGAAAAAACTGGCGTCATGACCAATTCTGAACGAATGGTGACGCTGTGTCCAGCATTTTGCCGACCACCAGGAGAAGCTAAACCAGATTGGGAAATCTTTGCCGAAGTTGGGCGTCGGTTAGGTTTTGTAGGAGAGTTTGCCTTTGCTAACTCCGCCGAAGTTTATGCAGAGTTTGTCGAACTGACTCGCGATCGCCCTTGCGATATGACAGGGTTAAGTCATGAACAATTGCGTTCACAAGGCCCTACTCAATGGCCGCACCCCGGCGAAGAGATGGGGAGATGGGGGGATGGGGAGAAGACTTCACCCCATCACAAAAGTCCCACCACCCCATCATCTAAAAGGCTATACACCGATTTGCGCTTTTATACCCCTGATGGACGTGCCCGGTTTGCAGCCTACCACTCGCGAGGACTGGCAGAACCACCAGATCCTAATTATCCCTTTGTGCTGACAACTGGGCGACTTTACGGACATTGGCACACCCAGACGCGCACTGGTCGCATTGAAAAAACTCGCCAGATGCACCCCGAACCTTTTATTGAGATTCATCCCCGTGATGCTGCTGGGTTGGGAATTACCGATAACCAGTTAGTGGAAGTGCGATCGCGCCGAGGCAAAGCTAAGTTTCCAGCGAAAATTACAAAGGCGATCGCACCTGGTACGGTGTTTGTCCCCATGCATTGGGGCGCACTATGGGCAGATAACGCAGAAGCCAACGCCCTTACCCACCCAGAATTTTGCCCCGACTCACTGCAACCAGAATTAAAAGCTTGTGCAGTGCAGTTAGTACCAGTTACTGTGGAGTTAACAGTTAAGGATTATTTATCAGCTTCCCATACTGTTTTAAGGGGGAGTTAAAACACTCTCTGAATAGAACTCTGTCAAATAAACGTATTTTTGAGTTTATTAACTACAAATTTGTCATGGATAAAAATTTATCCATAACAAGTTTTAATTTTTAAATTTAAGAATTGATTTGCTGTGGAGCAGCATCCAAGCTTGCTAGGTTATCTGGTAGGTAGAGATGCGTTTGATGTGGGAAGCTAGTACTCAACCACATCAACTTTGTTGGGTGATGTGAGGTTCGTAGTGAGGGCTTTAGCCCTTACTACAAACCCAGCATACTTTGTGTAGCAAAGTACTAGCATTGAGTCTGACTGAAAAAAGCGGTGCGGGTTAGTAAAGCAATGGTATAACCTAGCTAATGCACAAAATTTGTGTATTGTCCAGTTATCTCAATTTATTGTTACCTAATCACTTTGCCCTACATTTTTTAGTACACCCCTTTTGATTTATAATCACAACAAAGTTATGTAGTTGCTATCACCATTTGTCTAGCATAAAGTGTAGCCGATGAGGAAACTATTCCAGCGAATTCGGGAAGCCAGCAAAGATGAAAAATTTATGCACCTAGTTGAAAACATAGAGGTGGTAGTCTCGAAAATTCTTTCTCTTTTGATGTTGGTGGTGATTTTTGTAGCGATACTTGATTTGGGTATTTTTCTATATAAAGAATTATTGAGTACTACCTACGCTAAATTTCATACAACATTATTTAAAATTTTTGGCTTATTTTTAAATATTTTGATTGCTTTAGAGATCTTGGAGAATATCACAGGTTATCTCAAAAAACATGTTTTACAAGTAGAATTAGTGATTGTAACTTCCTTAATTGCTGTAGCGCGTAAAATTATTATTCTAGATTTAGAGAAAGTACAAGGCATTGATATTATTGGTTTGGGAATAGCTCTACTTGCTCTTTCAATAAGTTATTGGATTATTCGTGCCACCAACGCCAAACATTAGTTAATACTTATTGGTTGTTTGTTGTTTGTTAATAGTTAATTATTGGTTGATTATTGGGTTTTATGAGTTCAATATTTACTCAAGGTTATGTCAGAATTCTTTCAATTTGAGGCGGATTTTGTTAATTCCCTGCGTTGCATTCCCATGCAGGTACGTTGCAAGCTCGATACTTGTGGCATTAAGCTGAAATTATCAGATTGGAACCACATGACTCAATTAGAGCGTCAAAACTTAGTTGAATTACCTTGCACTACAGAATCTGAAATTCAGGCTTACCGCAAGTATATCCAAGAATTGATTTTACAACGCACTGGTACACCTGCCGCTGAATTACCTGTTAAGGCTCATCCTGCATGGATGGATGCTAGTACTGTACCAAGTAGTGTTTATGAAAAAGCTCAAGAAGTAGGCGTTACCATCACTACTGAACACTGGTCAAATATCACTCCCTTGCAGCGTTTTGCCCTGATTAAACTTAGTCGTCCTGGGCATGAAAATAAAAACTTTATCCCGGCTTTGAAGGAATTTAATCTGCAATAAAATCAGGAACACTAAGACACTAAGACACATAGATAATATAAGAAGAGACGTAGCATTGCTACGTCTCTACATACCCGTGAATTGTAAATTCATCCGCATGATTCAGCAACGCCCATTTTTTACCATCAAAGTGAGGATATTAAAACATGGCTGCAAAGAAAATTCTTATGCTCGTTGGGGACTATGTAGAAGATTATGAGGTCATGGTTCCCTTTCAAGCACTGCAAATGGTAGGACACACTGTTCATGCAGTTTGCCCTGACAAAAAAGCAGGCGACAAGGTGCGAACTGCCGTTCACGATTTTGAAGGAGACCAAACTTATAGTGAAAAACCAGGTCACAATTTCACGGTAAATGCCACCTTCGATGAAGTAAACCCTGATACTTACGATGCTCTAGTCATCCCTGGAGGCCGCGCACCAGAATATATACGTCTGAATCAGAAAGTGCTAGAAATGACTCGTCACTTTGCCCAAGCAAACAAGCCCATCGCTGCTATTTGTCATGGTTTGCAATTGTTGGCAGCCGCAGATGTACTCACAGGAAAGAGTTGTACTGCTTACCCTGCCTGCGGGCCAGACGTGCGCCGTGCAGGCGGTACTTACGTAGATATTCCAGTGGATGAGGCAATAGTTGATGGCAATTTAGTAACCGCACCAGCTTGGCCTGCCCATCCTCGTTGGCTGGCGGAATTCCTAAAAGTACTCGGCACGAAGATTGAGCATCCCGAGATGGCTACAGTCAGTTAGGCGATATACACCAACCTCAAACTTACAACAATTTTCAACTGCGTAGAATCCAAAACTCAATTAGTTCTGTCGGATACCTTCCCCTATCCCTTGGGGAGGGTTGTATTCTATCCCTAGAAATGCTGTAATTGAAAGTCATATCATGTCCGCCTAATTAGTTATAATTCCTCCATCTGTGCAAAAATCGCAAAATCCTCTTTCCCCCTGCACCCTGCCCCTCTGCGGCCTTAATGATAAGTCTTTCACCGGACACGATATCATACCTACCCTTAGGGTGAGTGGAGGATAGGAGGATAAGGATATAATATGTTCCTTATCTTTTTTTACTATGTTTGTTGATTTGTACTTACTGAGACATACAAATAGAAAATAGTGATTAACCTGATTAATATTACACAACTGTACAGATTGAGAAGCAAGGAAAGCATTAAAGAGCAATTTATTTTGATTTTTTTAATTTCTAATTCCTAAGCGGAGAGTGAAGCTATAGTGGATTTAGCAATTCTGCTATTGATGTGGCTAAGGCTAAGTCCTACTGCCAATTATTTTCTTGAAACAGTTTAGCAACACCCTGCAACTCGATGACAGGCAAATACGCAAGACGAAATGCATTTCTGCGGCTAGTGTCTGGTAAAGAAGCAGCTTACGGGTCGGAATTTCGTTACTCACTGTTCCCCAGTAAAGAAGCAGTAATTGGACGCGACCCTAGCTGTCAAATAGTCTTGGATGCCATGATGTATCGCATGGTATCTCGTCGTCATGCGGTGGTTCGTCCTCTTCCTACTTCTCCAGATAGCGAATCTAGCTGGGTAATTTGCGATTTGAATAGTGCTAATGGTACTTATTTAAATGGACAACGCTTGCAGGGTTGTCAGCAATTGATGCCGGGCGATCGCATTACTCTCGGTTATGATGGTCCGGAATTACTGTTTGAGTACGAATTCAACCACCAATCTACTGTAATTGCATCCATCGCCGAAGCTACATCACTCCCACCAGCGGGAGGCTACCAAAAACCAACAGTACCAGATTCTTCGGTTAGCTTCACGCAACTGTTTCCGATTATTTCGACTGGTAAAGATTTAACTCGCAAAGCTTATCTCATACCGGGTGTACTTACGGTCGTTTTTGTAGTCCTGATGTTTGCCACAGTAGGCGATCCGCAAGCTAATCAAGTTATTGTGGGGACTTACATAGCGTCCGCTGCCTACTACTTTATTTATCAATTGTGTGGAAAGCGTAAGCCTTGGTGGGTGTTAATGTCTTCAGGATTGACAACGATGTTAATCCTGCTGAGTCCCCTATTAGATTTTTTTATTTTCTTCTTTCGCAACGTCTTGCCTGGTAGCTTACCCTCAGATCAAGAAACTATCACCTTCACAGAGCTACTGATCCGGTACTTTTTTGGTGCTGGTTTGATGGAGGAATTACTGAAAGCATTGCCATTACTGTTATCGTACACGGTTTCTAGGGGACTGCGCTCACCGTGGCGAGAACGTATCGGTGTCTGGGAACCTCTAGATGGCATTCTTCTGGGAACTGCTTCTGCTGTAGGCTTTACTCTATTGGAAACATTGGGGCAGTATGTACCGCAAATTACAC
This sequence comes from Fischerella sp., assembly GCF_013388695.1. Classification (NCBI taxonomy): domain Bacteria; kingdom Bacillati; phylum Cyanobacteriota; class Cyanophyceae; order Nostocales; family Hapalosiphonaceae; genus Fischerella; species Fischerella sp. The sequence goes on along the minus strand of NZ_JACAEU010000149.1, from coordinate 16,636 downwards.
AAAATGTCTCAATACAGTCAGGGGATGGTGCTGGTCAACTAGCAGGATTGCAACTGTTAATTCCCCGTATTTTAGGTTCTGTAGCTGGACACATGGCTTACAGTGGCTACCTGGGCTATTTTATCGGGTTGGCTGTTCTCAAGCCCAGAAAAAGCTGGCAGATTCTGCTGATTGGATATCTTACTTCTGCCGGACTCCACGCTTTATGGAATGCCACAGGAACTCTTAACGGCTTATTACTAGTGGTTGTAGGTGTATTATCTTATGCTTTCTTAATGGCTGCAATTCTGAAGGCACGCGCATTGTCACCTACACGAGAGCATAATTTCGCTACCCGCTTTCTCGATCCTAAATAAGCAAAATAAATTAAGATTTAGGAATTAATCAAATTTTTCTGTCTTTAGATAGATGACGCTCGTTTTGCGATCGCTTAACCTATTGTTTACAGTGGCAGGCTTATACCCTAAGCTAAAATCTTCAAAAGACTTGCAATCCAAGCGTCACTTGCCACCTAAAGCTACTTGCCACCAGAAGAATTGGAATTGGATCAAACCAGAAAATAAAAATTTGAGTTTAGGCTTCACCTTCAAAGCTATCCAGTTTCCGCAAAGCGTAGTAAGCGATCGCCAAACTAGCTCTTGCCTGTTCGATTTCAGATAAATTCGCCCATTCTTGTTCGCTAACTTGATTGAGTACGGTTTCTTCTCCATTTTGTGGTTCGCTACCCCGCATTGCGTAGGCGTAGGGACGAGCTAAGACCAACCAAACATCTTCTCCCAAACCGGGTAGTAAAGCTTGAACGCACTCCACTAGCCATTTTGCCGTTAATTGTGTGTCAGCAAAAACATCAGCAGCTTTGGTGTGTTTGGCAGCAAAAACATCAGCAGCTTTAGTGGCGATCGCCTTCAACCAATCTTGCGGTACACGAGCAGCCAAACTTGTTTGTAAACTTTCTTGAAGTCTAGCTACGAGATTATAGTTTGTATTACAATTGTAGTGCTTGGAATTAGAAACCCATAGCGTCTCTATTTCGTTGTAAAAAGCTTGCGATCGCGTGGTCAAATCATCTTCCAGCGCATCTGCAAGTAAGAACTGCTGTTCGAGTTGAATAAAATATTCTTCTGAGTATTCATCAGCTGGGTTCCAAGGATAAGTACCATCCTCTGGTTGCAGCAGTGCTTCTAAAAATTCGAGTTCCATTTGAGAAGGTAAAGTTTGGAAATTGTCTGAACCTTGAATGTGCTTAGCCATGTGTCGCCTCCCGATTAATTCATTTGTTGTATTTACAGCTACAGCAGCTAGTTTCTAATTTCCGCACGCAAAATATAATTTTGCTAAGTTTATCTGTAGGTTTTTTGCTAATAACTGCAACAGAAATCACCGTTCTTAGAAGAGGGGAAACTCGACACCCTCGCTCCCTTTGGGAGTAGGGATTAGGGGAGAGAGAGAAAAGTTTAGATCTAGAATGTTCTTTTTTACTTTTGCCTCTTGCTGGACTGCCTCTCCTACCTTTAGGATATAGCGATCCTAAATCAGTTGTGAAAATCTCTCTGCGCCTGGTACGCTTAGTTTACTCAAAGTCTATTTTCACTTTGCAGATCGGACTGCTATAGCAGCCGACCTGTACTAGGAATCTTCAATCATAAACTCCCAAGAGTGACTTCTCATGCTACCAAACTTTAACTGCATTCCTGGTTCTAGGAGTACCTCCTGGCGATGGATTTGCTGCCAACCCTGAGGACGCAAAATCCAAGTTGTACCGTAAGTAGAGTTTTCTCTTAGATAGTACGTTCGCACAGGAGTGGGACCGCTGAAAGTATTGCGACACAAGATTTCAGCATGGCGCTTAGAAACTGTTGGTTCTTGAATGACAATATGATTGTCTGCCGTCCGACCAATGCGGGTGACACCAGTCTCTAGTGTATAAGTGATACCATCCGACTTTAAGCAGGCAGTAGGAAGCAGGGAAGCAATACCAGGTATAGAGGTTTCTGGTAGTTCTGTGATTCCCTCGTCGTAACTCCTAATTAATTCGCCTTCAAATTGTGGATGTTGGTACAGAACCGGTAGTGTCCAAGCTGGTTGATTGAATTTATATACTGTCAACAGGTGTTGTCTTGCTTCTGCCACGGCGTGATCGATGGGCAGTCGTTTTCGCAAACCTTGAACAAAGGTATGAATAAAGGAAAGGCTTTCCTCATGAGCGATTTCATCCCGCATTCCTAAAACCGCAGGCACACCATTCCGGATCAGCACTTCTGCTAGACTACTGCAAGGTATGGCTTGACCGTTCACAGCAGCGGGCTGCGCTCCCCAACAGGCATTGAAAACTGCCAGTTTTACACCTACACGGGTTAAAACTTGTGCTAGTTCCATGCCATTAAGACGCATATCAGGTTGTAAGAGTAAATACCCTCCGTCCGGTCCTCGCAATCCGTGACCGGCATAAAAGAAGATGTTGTAAGTTCGCGTTTCTAGCTCTTGAATTAACTTCTGCGGGGTTGGCTGTAAAAGTGTATTGACGATGCAAGGGGCATATCCTTGAGCATTGCTGCCCATAATAGAGCCATCGGCAAGGGTTTGTTCCAAGATCGCAGTTCTTTCTTGATCCAACTGGAGATTCTCATTTGCTCCCAAAACTAGCAAGATATTTAAAGCTTGATCGGTTCGCAAAGATGGCAGGGGTTCAACGTCACTAGTCGTACGACTAAATAGAATGTTTTGGGACAGCGATATTGCCGACTGACCTGGTTCGCGCTGCATAATTTCCCAAGGCAGGGCGATCAAATTCGGATCGCGAATTTCTAATCGAAAGCGTAGACGTGTATTCCGAGCCATAGCAAATGCACGGCTGCCTTCAAGACTATTTAGAATTGGGCCGTCAAATAGCCAGCGCCACAAACTAATTCCCAGGTATTGCATCAGGCGACTAGTGTAATTGGTCATCTGACCGGAAGCCGGTGGAAGCAACTCATTCGGGAGTGGGTTTGGAGTTTGAAACGTTGTTGCTGGGGAAATATCTATGCGAGTGTCAGGAGCAAACATTTGCTGCCATTCTCTCCAAGCTTGGGTCAACCCCACAGACCAGACGCAATCATGAATAACACGACCACCGGGATAGGGAGCATCAAAAACGCAAATAGCGAAATTATCAGGACCAGCTTTGACGAGACGGGTAATCGCCAAGTTTAAGGATGGAGTCATTACATAAATAACGTCAAATCAAAAATATTAAATAACAGCAGTTATAAATAGGCAAAAGTTTTTGCCTTTCTTGAATTTTTTGTTCTGGCTTTTACCAGTATTATTTCAGGTTTATACTAGTTTATCGAGTTTTTGACTATTCAGTGCTATCAGTGGAATTAGTGCCTTGTGGAGGTGACGACCGATCCAAGGGCGCAGGTGAAGGAACAGACTCTACCGATTCCTCTACGGGGGTGCTAGCAGCATTACTCAGCTGACATTGATTGGAAACCTCTGGTGGGGGTGTGGAAATATTCTTCAATGATTTTTGAAATTCAGACAAGCGTATCCTATATACTTCCCTCTGTTTGACAATAGTCCTGCTAACTACGGGAGTGGATGTGGGGTTGGGCGGATCTATGGATGAAGCCACACTCCCTGCAACAGAGCATACCCGCAGATACACCCAAGACTTAGGATTTGTTTGTTCTGGCTTTGGTTCTTGATTCGGATTAATAATTTGCAAAACACTACCAGCAGGTGCAATTGCTGGTTTTGGAGGCGACGTGGTTGTGCTTAAAAATAGTTGACTTGTGGTCTGAATCACCTGAGGGCGATCGCCCGTTGTTGGCGATACAGATGGGGTAGCACTAATCGGGTTACTTGATATCGGAGCGGGAAGGGGAACTCTTTTTCCTAAGATTCCTCCCTGACGCCCCCACAAAAATCCCAAGAAACCACCACCCACTACTAACGCCAAAAGGATAACCAACTGTAGCGGTACTGGCGATCGCTTACTAGGCGCTGTATCCGGCATTACTTGGGTTTTTTGGCTGTAGCTACTTCCTGACAGGGGTTGTAAGGTTGTGGGCGGATAATTTGCAGTTGGAATATCAGACAGATCGGGTAAGACTGCTTCTAGCTTTGTTTCTGGTTCAGAGTATTTGTATTGGTAGTGGACTAAGGCAATAGTGACATTGTCGTGTCCATTTTGCGTATTCGCAATTTCAACTAACCTATTTGTAATATTTACAACATCCGCTTTCCTGCTCAGGATTGGTAAGATTTCGGTTTCCCAATACTGTTCTACGCGGTCAAAGTCACTCAAACCATCAGAACAGAGTAGGAAAATACAATCTTCGTCAAGGATGAAGCGTTCGGCGGAAGGATGCAACGAAATACTCGGACTCATACCCAGCGCCTGCACCAAAGAGCCAGAAGCACCTTGTTGCACAGCATCCCGGTAGATGGCATAACCTAGCCGCACCTCCCGAGAGGCAACATCATCATCAAGGGTAACTTGGTAGCAGCCGTGACGCGTAATCCAGTAAGCACGACTATCACCAACGTGGGCAATGTACATTTCGTGACCTATGGGCAAAGCCATTACCAAGGTTGTTCCCATGCGCTGGCGTCCTTGTCGGCTTTCGCTGTCATTGCGCTGGCTGATTTTATCGTTGGCAACAGCTGCTGCTCGTTGCAAGTCTTCCAGTAGTAGATTGGGTTCAATATGGTCGTAAGGAACTTTAGTCAGTTCCTGTACCTGCTGCTGAATTGTTTCAATTGCCAAGTTGGATGCAACATTACCACCTTCGTGTCCGCCGATGCCATCACAAACAATCGCCAAAGCTGAGGGGTGGGGTGGTTTGCTCACCAAGCTACCGCTGGGTGGATAGCAGGCATCTTCATTGCGCTGGCGACTGGGCCCGGTGTCGCTTTTAGTAGCTATTGTTATGGTGGGAGATTGCGATCGCCCTAATTCTGTCAGTCCTTTATCTAAAACTCTCACTAATTGCTCTGCTGCTTGTATCTCTCCTTCAATCAAACAACGGCAAGTTTCGCTCAGAAATCCTGCTATTGCTGGTTTTGCTCCGCTCAGCAACTGCTGCCAAAACTCCCCTAATTGAGACAAGCTTGGTAGAGAATCTTCCTGAAAATGCAATTCCAACAACCGCACTAACGACCCTTCTACTCTTAATATATGGGGATCGAGTAAGCTAGAGGCCACACCTTCACTAGCCAGGGGTTGCCAAAGTTGTGCTATTTGCCACAGCCAATTAAGTTGGCGCATTGATGTAGCATCACGCCAAGCGGTGGTGAATTCGCTACACAACTGCACAGTCAATGAGGCTGTTCCATCTAAGATCTTGATCGGAGGTTTTTCTAACAATAATATTTCTCGTGCCTGTCCTCCATTAGATACAGACAGCACTCCATATACCTGCGGTACATGCAAGCGATAGGGAATAAGCCTTAAATAAGGTCTGATTGCCTGTAATTTTTCTGGATCTGGCGTTTGAGGTAAAAAACCTGGTTTAGTATCTAAAATAATAGACTTATCTATAACTAAATAGCGAGTGGCTAATATCTGTCCCGGATTACCCAGGTTCAGACCATCTGCCACCGCCCAGAGGAAGCGTTTGGGTAAAGGTGTAGAGCATCGCTGGCAGAAATTGTGGGTAAGGGGGTTGGGAGCCTGACAAATTTCATTTGGGCAATAAAGCGTAGCCGCGTCATTTTCCATAATTTTCCCACCGATCAGCGATTGGCAATTTCTTTAAAAGCATTGGCAGCAGTACTTTGAACCGCTCATGTTTTTTTTAACTTGATATATCCAACTTTTGGATCATGATTTTAACTTATAGATGAATCTAGGTGCGAAGGTGCGCCCAAACAATAATTTTATTAGTCCATCCCACACTAACTCTGTGGGCTGCTCCATTACTAGAGCGACTCAACTCACAGCTTGCCATCAAACCATAACGCCATTACAACTACACTGCTTGCTTAGACTAATTACCCCATAAGAAAGAGGAGAACATACTAGTCTTTCTTTTAGTTTATAAGGTAGCAAGGCGTTAATAAACATTAAGTCAACAATGAAGACAGCTAATAGCTAGTCTTCAAATGCTATTAGCAATTTGCTATAGCCAAGATATAAGTTTGTTGCTCCGCCTGCTAGGTTAACTGCAAATTTAACATATTTACTCTGTGAAAGTGTAATGGAAGATAACAAAGAAAAAAAAATTCATCGCACTGCTAACCCTGGTGATGTAGTTTCTGAAGAATCGCAAACCGTTGAAGAGAAATCCCAACAACTTGCCGTAGATGCTCCCGACATTACCGGCGACCACATCCAAGTTCCGACATACTTTGTTGTAGATGAGCCTGATGATGAAAAAAAAGCTTTACATCATGTTAAAGATGCAGAAGAAATTTCAGATGTAATTCGACAAGCGCGAGTTGACGAAGACGGAAATCGGGTTTGGTAATAGTTAATTGTCCTTGCTCATTAGTCATTGGTCATTTGTGAAAGACTAATGACCAATGACTAATGACTCTTGACTAAGATTTAGAGGTTTTTCCAAGCGGATAAGAATAAATTCAGTATTATCAATCTGCTTGGGAGAACGCCCCATAGAATCGGCATAATTATTGTCGTTAATTATAAGCAGCGTTTTAGCATCTACAGGTAATACACTTTCTATAGTCACAAAGGGAAATGTAAATATACCTTTGCTTGCGCTATTACCACCAATTTTGTTGATGTCAGAAATTTTGAGCAAATCTACTAATAATTGTTTATCAACAAAACCATTTGCATCGATCTGTTTAATATTAATTTTATATAGGCGTTTAAATTTAGCGGGATATTTAAAGGCAGGATTATTTGGATCTCCCTGATGATGATCGCGCTCAATTACAATGTATTCATAATCATTAATAGCTGTAATTTCACCAATTGCATGGTTCTGATTTTCGAGCTTGTAAGAAAAAACTTTACCTGTATATTGTTTAGTAGCTAAATCAAATTCATGAATTAACAGGCGTTGCTTGAGAGAGTCATCCTTTAAAGATCCTTCTAAAAGTGCATAAAGTTTTGTACCACTGGTGTTGAGTGCCAAGCCTTCAAATCCTTTGGAACTTCCAATATTTGCAGCTGTAGTTCTTGCTTGTTGATTGGGTAAATTGGTAAATTCTGGATGGTCGGGGGACTTCACAAAATTTAACTTCCCGATACCCAAAAAGTTGGGCAAAGGAATAAGAGAATCCAGGAGTTCGCCATTTTTTCCTATATGCAGCAAAAACGGGCCAAACTCATCTCCTAACCAATAGCTACCGTCAGTTGCGCGTCGGAATGATTCAATATCAAAATCTCCCCCTGTCAACAAGCGATTTTTTTTGATTGCTGGGCTAACTGGGATAGTGCTACCTGGATAAAAAGACTGTTCCGCGACGATGGAGAAGTTAACTTTACGATTTTGATCGTTGATTTCTAAGAAGCTTTGCCGACTAAAGCTTGCAAGTCTTTCTCCAGTTTGGAAATTAACTGGAAAAACTTTACCTGTTGTAAAATCAGGCTCGACTGCATAAATACGCAGCACGTAGTCAGGTGAATTGGCTTTGCTGCCAAAACCATTATCTGAAATGACTAGGTAAGTACCTGCTTTTGGCCCTGCAATCACAGCAGAAAAGCCTTGAACAGGTTGGGCATTAACAAAAGGAACAGTGCGATTTGTTTTTTTGAATTGACCTGTAGTTGGGCCAGGGGCAAAGGTATCAGCACTCAAAACGGCACGTCCTACTAGTTCGGCAGCAAAGCAATGGGGATGGAGAAATAACAATAAAATGACAACAGGCTGCGGCAAGAGCCAAGCAGCCAGTTGTTTTGGAAGGTAGGGACAAAGCATTTGGGTAACTATATTATCGGTTTAATGCCAAGATATATCTCCTAATGCTTCGCCTGTACAGGAGTTAGGAGTGAAAAATTTATAATTCATAACTCTTAACTCATCACTCTTCACTCATGATTTCATTAATCCGTAACTCTCTTGATCGTCAGATGCTACCTGGGGAAGTCCCATGCTGTAGTTGGTAACGCGAGCAGAGAGATTATAGCTGATTTCGCCTTTTTGCAGGAGCGATCGCAAAAAATGTTCCAAGTCTGACCCGATGCGGCGTAAGTTGTAATCTGTCAGGTCTGCGCCACTAGATGCTTCTACTAGTTCATCAAATTTGCGATAAATCTTTTGTAGAGCATCTTCATTCCAGTTGAATTCGTTGTCTGGGTCAACATCCAACGTTAAGACCTGATTGCTGGGAACTAGTTCGCCATCCCGGTCAATTTCAGCCGCAAAAATACGGATATGCCGGGTTGTGGACTTGAGCAGCATTGGGTTGTCGTCCATAACGGTGTCGTCTGATTAAGGTTACAGCAGTTTCTCGTTTGAATAGAATACAAGCAAATTATGGAAGATGCCACAATCGGCGCTAATACACGATCAAGGCCTGACTTTTTGGGGTAGGGATAGTTCTATATTAATCTTTATTAGGGATGTGCATAAAACGAAATCATTACACTGAAATCATTACAGACTCTATTCCCAAGCTTGAATCCCTTTGAATCTTTAGCTAAGATGGCGGCCAAAACCTCCTAAACAGAAGGAACTATGTCTGTCTTGAAAATAGGGGAAAGGAGAAAGGGGAACGGGGAACGCTTAACAGGAAACAGGTATTTTATCCTTGGTTGTCAGATTTTCTCGTGATGACTGTCTTAAAAAATAAGGAAGCATGCAGAAGGTGAGATGGCGCGGTGAGTCCAGCACTGCGGGAGGGTAGACGCCCGCACCCGCACCTCCCGCTTCTCGTAGAGTCGGGCAGAAAGGATAGGATTTCCTCACCGACGTCTGCTTTGCCAGCGTAGGTAAAAAGTCCACTCATATCAATCATGCAGTTGAACTAATCCTGGAATTTGGGACTACAAGACCATTACCTTGACACTTTATATTACCCAAGGTTAGGCCTGTACATGCCGCAATGATTTGGAGAGACTGTGAATTTTCCTTTGATGAAAAAAAATCTTTATTAATCAGGAACACCTTTAAATGCATAACTGTCAAGTTTTTCGTACTTGTCCAGTCAGAAACGAACTAAAGCGACATAGTTGGCTGGAAAAATTTCAACTATGTCTATATTGTGTCAACAAAGAAAATTTTTACCTAATGATGACTTTGCTTATCAATCTTTCCTGTGTTGTTTGATGAAAAAAGAGTACATCTAGTGATTTTACGTAAATATGACGCAAGAACGTCTAGCTTTCATTATTTAAAGCAAATTCAGCGTTTTTACTTACGTATAACCACTAGTTTATAAGTAAAAACTCAAACTGTTATTGACGTGGAGATAAAGTTGATGTAAAAACCTTTAAAAAGCCAGAACAAGTTCTTACAAAAACTTTATTGTATACAATCTTAAAAACTGAATAATAGTTATGGCTTGGTTCGACCACAGCAATTGCTGCATACCCTGAACCTTGACATTGGAAGTCTAGCTAGAAACAATAGCAGGAGAAGCAATATGGAATACAAATTTCGTTCTAGGAAGGAAGAGGGTTAAAAGATTTTGAAGGAAAAAATATAGAGAATTTTTGCTAGAGATATAGCTCCTCACCTCTATCACCAAAAAGTAAAGGAATCCTAACAGCTATGAACTCCAAAGCATTACCGCGCCAATTAAGTAATATCGAAGTAGGTGTTTATGAATGTGAAATACATCTCAAATTTCGATTGATTGAGGAAAAAAGTTTATTGGGCGATCGCGACCAACTGTTGCAAGTACTGCTAGATGCTTTGACTGAAGGTTCTGACGACTTTCTGGAAACTCTGCAAGCTTCTGTGAAGACGCAGGAAATTTCAGAACTGAAAGCTTCACCGCAAATGCGACGCCAGTTAATGCGCCTGCGCAACTCCACCGAGAATGCTTAAAAGTTGGCGATCGCCACTAAAGGCTCAGATTGGGCAGAAAATAGTAAATTGCTGTTGAACTTTGTCCATAAGCTGATTTAATCTCTCGACGAGTTCGCTTTTGTAACCCGCTCGCATAGTTACAAGCTGGATCTGACCCGAATCTACGAGAAGCTAGATTACGGGAGTCTAAAGAAAGACACTATCGCGTTTTCAGTAGCCTTCACCCTTTGCATTACAGATACTTGCTGGATATTTACTAATGCAGTCAAACCTTGCTTTACAATCGGGTTTAAATTCTTAAATTTTATTTCCAGGGAATTGCTAGAACCTTTGCTCATCTTCCGTTTGCGGAGATACTAGGCAAGTAACTATTTTCGTTACATATCCTGCATCTGAAACTTTTTCTATTTTGTTAAGCAAAAAGGAAGGATATTGCAGAATTCAGAACTCAGAACTCAGGAGTAGAAATTCTGAATTCTGACTTCTGGATTCTGAATAAGAAGAATTTTTTACGAACTCTATTTTTTGAATGCAACACTCTGCTTCCGAGTGTGTTTCAATTCAACCTTCAATTCGCCACAGTTTTACGCAAAGCTGTACTTGGTTTTAATTTCCCTCCAACGGGCGGATAATTGCTGGAGAAGTCGGTTGCTCTGGCTGGAAGATAGCCCCAAGTGCTTGTTCTAAGGTTTCTGCCATAACAATTCGGTTTTCGTAAGCAACAATTACTCTCACAAAAGTAGGCAGGCTATTCTGTTCTGCTTCCAAATATAGGGGTTCGACGTAGAGAAGAGATTGTTCGATGGGAATCACTAAAAGATTTCCTTGAATTGCTCGCGAACCTTCGCGGTTCCATAGGGAAATTTGTTGAGAAATCACCGGATCTTGGTTTATTAATGCTTCAATTTGTTGGGTTCCGTAAACTAACAGTTGTTTGGGAAATTCGTATAGTAACAACTTGCCGTAGTTCTCTCCATCCGAACGTGCTGCTAACCAAGCAATTAAATTGGCACGTTGTACAGGCTTAAAGGGCAGGAGTAGAATGAATTCTTCTGTCTGTGCTTTTGGCAACTTCATGATCAAGTAGTAAGGTTCTACTAGAGGTTGTTCCCTGCCATAAATTTCTGTGGGTATCTCCCATAAATCTTCACGGTTATAAAACACCTGCGGATCGGTCATGTGATAAGTCAGCAGGCGTTCCGATTGAATTCTGAAAAAGTCTACTGGGTAGCGGATATGACTTCGCAGAGCTGCTGGCATCGCCTCCAATAGTTTGAACATCTGGGGGAAAATTTTTCCGAGAGTGGTGATAATTGGATCTGTTGGATCGGCAACGTAGAAATTGACCGTGCCATTATAAGCATCGACAACAACTTTGACGGAATTACGAATGTAGTTAAATGTATTCTTACCTGGGTCAGAATAGGGATAGCGATCGCTTGTGGTGTAGGCGTCAATAATCCAGTAAAGGTAAGTTGGTTCGCCTGTGATTGTTGTCCCTCCGCCCCTTGCAGCAACTAAGTATGGGTCACTATCGAAACGTAAAAAAGGAGCGATCGCTTGTATCCGTTCGCGAATATTGCGGCGAAACAGCAGCTTAGTTTGGGGAGTGAAATTGCGCGTCAGCAGCATTTGCCAATCTTTGAGATATTGGGCAAACAGCAAGCGCCGCCACACCGCACCGATGGGAATTCCACCTTGTCCATCGTAAACGTTATAGATATTTTCGTTACCACTGGGATAGTCCAATTCTTGGGTTCTTGTCCCCGTCATTACATAAGTGTTGCTAATTTCTCCGTAATAAATTCGCGGTTGACCAACGGGAATACTGGCACGAATTTCCTCTGTTGTGATTTGTAATGAACCTTGGCTGTCTGTATCCTCAACACCGATATCTTTGACGTAGTAATAAGGTAATCCACCAGGGCCGACAAGGTTCACTGGGCTAAGTGTAAATCCGTAACCATGAGTATAAATAAGACGTTTATTTACCCAGGTTTGTGCTTGCTGGGGAACATCACCATAGTCTAGTTCTCGTGCTGCAATGATAGTTTGTTGATATTCTGTAGTTTGAGTTTTAACATCCCGTAACAGGGTATAGCGGTCAATATCAGCATCGGGAAACTTGTAATAAGGTCGAATTTGTTGCAGTTGGCGGTTGGTTTGTAACAGGGGGCGGGTATCCCACAGGCGGATATTGCGAATTGTTTGCTGATTTTCCTTTAAATCAGCTGCTGTCAGTTGACCTCGCGGATCGAAAGTTTCTGCGTCAATAGCATTTAAATTAAATGCCTCGCGGGTAAGGGCTATGGTGCGGGCAATATAGGGTCTTTCTCTGGTTAGTTCATTTGGTTGGACAACTAAGCTTTGCACAATTGTCGGTAAGATTTCGCCAGAAGTCCCCGCCATTGCAATGTACAGTACCAGCAAGTAAACCAATTGGCGTGGGAAAGGAATTGGTCTTAATTTGGTTGTTTTCAGTCTAGATATGATAAATACTCGCCATAATAAATAAATTGCGATCGCCACTGCCAAAAGACTTAGTCCAGTATAAATTGGTAATTGCACCTTCACCTCTGTGTAGCTAGCGCCGTAATTTACCCCATAAGTGGAATACAAAAGTTTGTAGCGCAGCAGCCAATAATGCAAAGCTACAGCTAGCATGAGTAGGCTTGTCAAGGTGTTTAAATGAAGTCGTTGCGGTATAGAAAAGCCCGGAAACCATCCCTCACTTAAACTTTGAGGCGAACGTAAATAAATTAATACTACGGAAGCAAGACTGTATATCGAAATTCCCAATAACCAAAATTTCAATAGTTCCCAAATCGGCAGGGAGAATATATAAAAGCTAATATCCCGGTGAAAAAGAGGATCCGTGCTATTAAAACTAGTGGCTTGGAAATACTCTAGAACTACTATCCAACGTGCTGACAGCAAGAAAGCCAATAGCAAGCTAATTAACAGGGCGATCGCTCTTAACAAAAACTGATAATTAATTAAAACAGCGATCGTCAAAACTATCAGCAAAACCAACTGCACGATGGGAATGCTTATTTCCTGAGACTGCAACAGTTGGGAAAGAATTTGTAACTGGGGCGGTAGTTGCCAAGACGAAGTGGGAAGTTTAATATTTGCAAACCAAAGGTTTAAGGCTTGCTGACCGTAATAAATCAAAATTATCCCAGCCAAGGCACTCAATCCTATTACCGTTGGGATGAGTAAGTGCAGTCTTAGGGGAGAGGGAGTGGGAGGAGTGGGGGAGTGGGGGAGTGGGGGAGTGGGGGAGTGAGGGACTACGTAATTCTTTGTTCTCCCTATCCCCCTATCTCCCCATCCCCCCATCCTCTTGCCCAAGGAGGGGTGCTTTAGCCGATTAGCTATAACGAAATTGCCTAACAAAAAACTGATGGAGGTGAAAAAAGCGATCGCCCACAACCCCACTTGCGTTCCCAAGCGCAGCAAGAATTCTTGTAAATATCCAACTTCATCAAACCAAAAAATTTCTGCTGCTAGGCGTGAGGCTAATTCAAACAACAGCCACAAACCGAACAGCAGCGCAATTAATCGAAAAATTCGGTTCATATATATAGGGACTGGGGACTAGCGATTAGGGAATGGGGAATAGGTGAGGATAATGAATGATGAATGCTGAAAATTTCATAATTCATAATTCATAATTCATAATTTTTATTCCCTAGCCTCTAGAGCCTAATTCAGCTAAACTGTTCACCTGCATCTAAGTTAAACAACATTTGCAAGGCTTGCATACAACGACGTCTCGCCTCTACGTCTTGCTGCGCTCGTAGCTGCACCATCGGGTCATGTAAAATTTTGTTAACAATACCCCGCGTTAAAGCTTCGATTACCTCTTGATGTTTATCGCCGAATTCCGAACCCAATCGAGATAAAGCTTTTTCTAATTCTTGTTCCCGAATAGTTTCGATTTTGTTTCGCAGACAACTGATCGTGGTGACGGTTTCTAGCGATCGCCACCAAATATCAAAAGCTTCTACTTCTTCTTCTAGCAGTCCTTCAGCTTCCTGCGCCATCTTGCGGCGGCTTTCATGGTTTTGCGCTACTACTGCCTTCAAATCATCCACGTTAAATGCCTGCACCATTGCTAGTTCGTTAACATCTGCATGGACGTTGCGCGGCACAGAAATATCAATTAACATCAGCGCGCGGGTAGGTTCCAAAACAATTTCTAATTTGGCACGGTCAAGAATCGGCTCTGTAGAAGATGTACTTGTAAACACCAAGTCACATTCGGAAATTACAGTCGTCATTTCCGAGAGTGGATGAGTTTGGATATTGTGTTCCGGGAACTGCTTAGCTAATTCCTGTGCCCGTCCGACTGAGCGATTTAAAACACAAATTTTGACGGCACCTTTAGAAAGCAGATGTTGCACTAACAACCGCGACATTTTGCCGGCACCGAGTATTGCTACTCGGCAAGCAGCTAAATTTGCCATCTTCATCTGTGCCAATTCCACAGCAGCAGAACTGATGGAGACTGCGCCAGTACCGATGCTAGTTTCAGTACGTACTCGCTTACCGGCCGTAATTGCTTGTTTAAATAATCGATTCAAAATTGTTTTTATACCGTTGTATTGCTGTCCCAGTTTGTGAGTATTTTTCACCTGGGCTAAGATTTGACCTTCACCGAGTACCAAGCTATCTAAACCAGCAGCCACCCGCATCAAATGCATGACTGCATCTTGATGCAGCAACACAAATAGGTGTTGGCGTAGAGAAGGTACGGGTATTTTGCTGTGTTCTGAGAGAAACTGAGTTACTTCTCGGACACCTTGTTCGGTTTCTTCAGTAACAATGTAAATTTCTAAGCGGTTACAAGTGCTGAGGATGGCTACTTCTTCAAGATGAGGATAGCTAAGCAGATGTGCGATCGCACTTTCGGTCTGTGGTTCTGGAATGCTCAGCTTTTCCCGGACTTCTACTGGGGCTGTTTTATGGCTTAACCCCACTACTGCTATATTCATTTTGCTAAATCGTATTTACTAATGGGGGATTGGGGATTGGGGATTGGGGATTGGGAATAGGGGATTGGGTATAAGGAAACAACTTCTCCCTTGTCCTCCTTGTCTTTCCAGTTCCTGCTCGCCGATCCCCTATCCCTCAAAATTAGTGCAGTTGCAGAACCTTGGGTTCCTCAAACATGTGAATGGTATCAACAAATCGAGCAGTTTTCGACTGGTTGGAGATTACCAAGCTTTGAGTCCGTGCGCCTCCGCTGAAAAAGCGGACGCCTTGCATTAAGTTACCAGAGGTGATGCCGCAAGCAGCGAACAAGACTGTTTGACCAGATGCTAGTTCATGAGCATCATAGACCTTATCAGGGTCATTAATACCCATAGATTTCAGGCGATCGATGTTGGCTTCCTTGCTTTCGCCAATTAGACCAGTCTTGACGATTGCAGGATCGTAAATTAGTTGACCTTGGAAGTGACCACCCAAGGCACGCATTGCCGCAGCGGAGATCACGCCTTCTGGAGCAGCACCGATTCCCATCAGACAGTGAATGTTGGTTCCAGCGAAACCACAGGATAGGGCTGCACCTACGTCACCATCAGAAATCAGTTGGACTCTAGCTCCTGCTTCCCGGATTTCTTTGATGAGGTCGTTGTGGCGCTCGCGCTTCATCACCACTACAACGAGTTCTTCAATTGACCGTTCTAGACATTCGGCTAGAATCTTTAGGTTTTCAGTGGCAGACTTGTTGATGTCCACTTTGCCCTTGGCAGCTGGAGGAGCTGCCAGTTTCTTCATGTAGAAATCGGGAGCAGCAAACAAACCGCCTTTTTCGGAAATTGCCAATACAGCCATCGAGCCAGGTTGACCATATGCCACCAGATTAGTACCTTCGCAGGGGTCAACGGCGATGTCAATTTCAATTAGTTCATCGGGGTTGCAGAAATCCTTAGCATCTGGACGGCTGCAAATACCAACTTCTTCCCCAATGTAGAGCATAGGAGCATCATCACGTTCGCCTTCCCCAATCACAATGCGACCGCGCATATAAATTTTATTCATCCGCTCCCGCATGGCTTCTACAGCCACTTGGTCAGCGGTGTTTTTTTCGCCCTTGCCCATCCAACGAGCAGAAGCGATCGCGGCTTGCTCAACTACCTCAATAATCTCTAACCCAAGAGTATTTTCCACAGAGTCTGCCCTCTCGATAGCTTGATTTTGCTACTTTTCATCTGGTGATTTCAGTTTTACAGTCTACCAAAGGGCGGATACCGATGGAAACGTGGAAAATAGTCTGCACTGGCAGCTTTGTTAAGTTTTTATACTTACGGGTACGAAAAGTGTCAATAAACCTTGAAATTGCCGAAGTGGAAAGCAGTAACTTTTTCAACGTCCGCAATGGTAGCTTTAGATCATCTAGTGTATATTTTAGTCGGCAATTTAACGCTATTCCTTGCGTTTTAGTTTGAATTGAAACTCCAAGCATAATTCAACGCGAACTTCACCTCTAAATAGAAGGCACAGAGCAGAAGGTACAAGTGGAAAACTTCTGCCAAATAAAGTTTTGGTTTTATTGATTAATATTTTAACTTTATTAATTACAGCACTTTGCATGAAAATGAAGTACACCCTCACTTTTGACGGACATCCCTCTCCCAATATTGGGAGAGGGAAAGAGGGTGAGGGATTTGCTAACTGTACCTGATTCACTTGAAATT
>NZ_JACAEU010000148.1:0-7144 GCF_013388695.1 Fischerella sp. | reverse complement strand
GTTTTATAGTTCTTGAAATATCTAAGTAGTGACCAAGCCTTACACTGCTTCTAATGTCGCACTTTTGTACTCTTTATCTGTTTTTTCCGAGTTTATTCGGTAGGTGCAAGATATGAGGTGGCTAATTAATACTTACCACACACTGTCATATCAGCCAGCTGCATTTTTTTTAACGGCTTTAGGAATTGCCTGAGGATTGCGAACTTCAGGCAATTTTCCTATAAACACAATTATGCCAGTACGACCTGTTGTTAAATTTGTATGACTAATTAAATCTAGTATAGGTTTGCCAATTATTTCTTCAATCAAATCTTGAATCTGCGGAATAATTATTTTATCTATATCTATTCGCACTTGCTCAGCCAAAATATCAGAACCAGATTTCATCAATATTTCCTCCACCTTGGTAACAGAATTTTCTAGAGTAATTGCCAACTCTCCATGAAAAAAATGGCAATTAATCCTGCTAGGACGCAGCCCTAGCTCAACACTATACAGAGAACGGATACGATTTGAGATTTCTCTCTCCAGTTGTCCGATGGTAGGTGCTGACATATTAATTTCCTATAGTAGACAAGCCCAAATAAAACTAACCTCAGGGTGTAGGTTTTGTGCCGATAGTATATATCCGCTCTGCTTTCAGGAAGATTGATAAATTGTAATCAGGAAAACATTAGGAGCATTTTCATATTGAAAACTATCATAAGTATTAATACTTTTGGTAGAGATAAACACCCTATAGATTTTGCATTACACAACATTTAATACCGTAGCATTTGATATAGATAGATTGTAATTGTTTCAAAATATTCATCACAATAACTTTGAGGTAAGCATATATGCAGTATATCTGTATAAAAAGGAATAAGTTCAGTCAGAAATTTCTCCTGAACTTTCGAGGATAGTGAATACATAATAATGCTTGTAAATGCGTAGTAGCTTGTCACAATCTAGGTAAAAAGAAGAATAATTCATCATTAATGATTCATAATTCATCATTTTTGCCTAGGCATTGTCTGCCGCGATGGAATTATTTAGTCCCAAATAACCTATCCCCAGCATCTCCTAATCCGGGAATAATGTAGCCGTGTTCATCCAGCTTTTCATCAATAGCCGCTGTATAGATAGGTATATCAGGGTGTACCTCAGTGAAATGCTCAATTCCTTCTGGCGCAGCAAGTAAACAAACAAACTTAATCGACAGGGGATTAGTTGATTTCAGTCTTTCCACCGCTGCGACAGCAGAGTTGCCAGTTGCCAGCATGGGATCGACCACTAGCACATCGCGTTTGTCTATGTCATGGGGAACTTTGAAATAGTACTCCACTGGAATCAGAGTTTTGGGATCGCGATACAAACCAATGTGTCCCACCCTTGCTGATGGTATCAACTCCAGCATTCCATCCAAAATTCCCTGTCCTGCCCGTTGAATAGAAATAATTACCAGCTTTTTGTCCGATGCAAGGACAGGGGCGTTCATTGAAGCCAGTGGTGTTTTAATTGCTTCACTTTTCAGTGGCAAATCTCGTGTTACCTCATACGCCAACAACATGCTAATTTCTTTGAGGAGAACACGAAATTTTACCGTGCTGGTTTCAACCTTACGCATTAACGTCAGTTTGTGCTGAATTAATGGATGCTTAATTAGTATTATTTGATTTCCCATATTAGTTATTTAGTCATTGGTCATTGGTCATTAGTCATTAGTTGGTGGTTGTTGGAACCAACAAACAACAAACAACAACCAACAAACAACAAACAACTAATCACAGCTAAAATACTGTGCCATCGCTTTCTATCTGGATGGGGGGGATACCACCTGTTCGGAGTTGGGCAGCTATTTTTCGTCCAGCTGTCCAGGTTCCCCCTTGCAAGATTTTCACAAGTGGTAGTTCTTCGGCACTCTTACCCAATTTTTCTCGCACTGTAGTGGCGATTTTATCCAAGAGGATCGTGGTTAAGGCACGCCATTCAACTATAACTTCAGATGCTACTGATTGAGGTTGGGAAAAAATATCTGGATGTTTAGCACTGATAAGACCTAAGTCTAAGCATAATCCCCCATTACGATATTCTGGTAATCCGGTCAGGACATCTAAACCAGTGATTTCTATACCGAGTTCTTGGAGAGGTTCGAGGAGGGAGTAGGTAAGCCATTGAGATAGTTTGTGAAATGGCACCAAACCATCATCAGCAACAGCTGGATGAAACCAAACATCTCCCAAGTTCACCCCAGCAACTTCTAAGCGTCCAGGCCAAATATCACTTAGTCCTTCTAAAACTGCACTTAATACGGTTTCGGCTGCTAGCTGGTTGTTTTTTGCTTGTGCCAATAAGTAATTTACCAAGTTACCCGGACGGGGATTTTGCTCCCCAAACATCTGTGGTGAAGCGAGTAAAACTTGACCTAATTTTTGCAATAATTTCAACCGCCCTGCAATTCCCACCAAGGGATTTTCTGCATTTGCACCAAACCCATCTGCTAGTTTCTGTTCTGTTAATTGTTGTAATTTTTGAGCATCTACTTGTAATGGTTGATGAGGTTCGCTTGCAAAAGACCCTTGACAAAACATCTGGAAACTTGCTATTGCTAAACCTTCGGAACGTTTAAAACTCATTTGAGTTTCTTGCTCATAGTAATGCCAGCGATCGCCAGCACCAGCATCTAACAAAACACTGACGATCGCTAAATCAAATTTGGCAGCAGCTTTTTGAGTTGGCGTCAGTCCTGCTAACTTTTCATCCAATTTAGCTAGACGCGGTACACCCCCAGCTTCAAAATGCCGCCAACGACTGTGAAAGGGAATTTGCAAATCTGGGTATTGCTCCCGCATCACCTCAATTACATAGTCTGCTACCCGTTCCAACTGACTCAAATCGCAAACAAAATGATGCGATTTACCTGCAACTGCCATTTTAAATAGTTGTCCACAACGCTCCCGAATAGCAATAGGCGATCGCAAATAAACGACCAACTCCCTTTCTTCCCTTGGCGTACTAGGCGTCTTGGCGGTTTCCATTTCCATAATTTTTACTGCCCCTCTCCCGATACACCCTTTTTTTAGAGTCAAGAGTCAAAAGTCCATAACTCCATATTTTTTGACTATTGACTATTGACTATTGACCCTTGACTCTTGACCATCATTCAATCTGTCAAAGACCGTCCCTTCACCTCTGCCAAACTATCAGAATCTAATACCTCTCCTGTGGTATAATAACCAGCTGCTTTTTTAGCTTCAATTTCTACACGTGCATCTTGAGGAATTAAGTCCTCTGGAATTGGTATCCGTTCCACAATTTCAATTCCTGCTTGGGTAATAGCCTCGTACTTCATATTACTCATCGATACCATCCGGTCGATGCGGGTAATACCCAACCAATGCAAAACATCTGGCATTAATTCTTGGAAGCGCATATCCTGGACGCCTGCCACACATTCGGTGCGAGCAAAGTAGGCATCAGCGCGATCGCCTCCTTCTTGACGTTTGCGGGCATTGTAAACCAGGAATTTCGTTACCTCTCCTAAAGCCCGTCCTTCCTTACGGCAGTAGACAATAATACCAGCACCACCTTCTTGCGCTGTTTGCACGCAAACTTCAACACCATGTACCAGATAAGGGCGGCAGGTGCAAATATCCGACCCGAATACATCGGAACCGTTACATTCATCATGTACCCGCACTGCTAGGGGTTTATTAGGATCGCCAATTGCTGCCATATCCCCGACGATATACACCGTCACGCCCCCAATTGGCGGCAAAAACACTTCTAGATCGGAACGTGTTACCAGTTCTGGAAACATGCCTCCGGTTTGTTCAAATAAAGCGCGGCGTAACTCCCCTTCTGTGATTTGAAAGCGCTTAGCAATTCCTGGTAAATACCAAACAGGCTCAATGGCAGCTTTGGTGACGACCAAATCGCCACCTGGTTTCATAATCTTGCCATCAATCGCTAAACGTCCTTTTGCCACCGCCTCTAGCAGTTCAGGCATATTGATGTGGGCCTTGGTAATGGCGATGGTAGGAAGAATATCATACCCCTGTTCGTAATAAGGTGCAAAAACCTCGCCAACAATCGCTCCAAAGGGGTCAAGGGAAACTATTTTATCTGGATCAAACCAACTCGGATGCGGCCCGATATGCTCAACAGGAGAAGTATTGGTTAGATCCGCCCTGTGATCTGACTGTAATACGCCCCTTGCCACAGCTAAGGCACGATAAACCGCATAACTGCCAGAGTGAGTACCGATCGCATTACGGTGTGCTTGCTTTGTCAACGTGGCAATCACGGGGCCCCGTTCCATCGGATCGCTTACTCCCCACTTGATGGGAATGGGTTTGGGACCAGAGCGACTGGGATGAGAAGTGAGAACTATATGCCTGGGAACACTGTTTTGCTTTGGCATAGCCACCTGTTTTTTTTTGGGATATTTCCTATTTAGTCAACAGTCAGCAGTCAATCGTCAATAGTCAATCGTCAATGGTTAACGCTCAACAAGCTTGGGATTTTTGACGATCAACTAAGCACTAATGTGCAGGCAAAGCATTTGGGCGAGAATTTATTGGTTTTGGAAAGTATTACTTACCAAATGCTACCCTGCACCGTACGGCGTAGCCCTTCTCGTAGAGTAGCCGCTGCGCGTCTACGCTCCTACCCGCATTAATCGTATTCCAGACTACAACAAATAACACATTTATTGCTTAACTTGCAATTTAAAGGTGAATTTTAAAAGCTCAGTTAAGAAGTTTCTTCTGAGAACATTTTGTGCGAAATTTGATCCTAAAGATAGTTTCAATAGTGTCGGATTCATGGATTCTTTATTTGTCAATTCCTTACTTAAAGACTTGAAAAATCCCGATGAAACAGTTCGCGAACAGGCGACAAAAAAACTTTGGCGCATCTGGTATCAGCAAAAAGGTATTTACGGGCTGGAAATGATTGAACGCAGCCAAAAGTTAATGGATTCAGGTCAAATTGCCAAGGCAGAAACAGTACTAACCGAGTTAGTTAACGAACAACCAGATTTTGCCGAAGCTTGGAACCGTCGTGCTTTTCTTTACTACTCCACTGGCAAATATGAAAAATCTATAGCTGATTGCCTGATGGCTATTCAGATTAATCCAGTCCATTTTGGCGCACTTCATGGTATGGGCTTGTCTTACGCGGCAGTAGGAGAATATGCTAAAGCGATCGCTGCTTTTCGTCGTGCCCTACAAATTCAACCCTATTCCCTCTTAAATCAAAAATTGATTCTCGAATGCACGTTTCGATTGAGTTAAAAAACACAGAAATCAAGATAGTCTTTTGTATTAGATATAACAAAAGATTGTAAGAAATCTTCTTAGTCTCAATTGATTTCAATTGCTACCAGTATGCTTCACTAGTTATTGGCACTCACACTTTCTCTGCTTGTATAAATAGCAGATGAAAGCAACAGTAACCTAGCACGCTGGCTCAAGTTACTTTTGGTACAAACTTGATAGAACATGGGAGATTGCTCAAAAAAGTTTAGATCACACTTTTACAATTGTGGATTTAATAACCTGCTACTTTTTTCGGGTATGTTAGCAACTAATTAACACACTCTGTAACCCTGTAGAGACGTGCTATGCCTGGTACGTCTCTATATTGCGTATGTCTTACTAGGTAGTACATAATCCTTTGGTGCAGAATTTAGCAGTGCAACCTCTTGGCAATATTTCAAGTCATGATTGATGATTTGTTGAAGCCGATGTGAAATTTTGTACCCACTCAATGATGAAAAAGTTTGTAAAAATGTCTAAGCGGCTGTTCTTGTGGAACGCTCGTCAAAGTAGCAACCGAAACCTGACTTTATTTACTGTATTGGCTATCCTCTCAGTAGTAGCCACAGTGATGCTATCTTTTCCCTTACAGGCTCAAAATCTTCCTCTTCCTCCCCGTCCGCAAATATCAGAGTTACGGGGGGTATGGTTAACCAATATCGATAGCAATGTACTGTTTGAAAGCGATCGCCTCAAGAGTGCCTTGCAAAACCTGAAACAGCTAAATTTTAACGTTGTCTATCCTGCCGTGTGGAATTGGGGCTGGACGCTGTATCCCAGCAAAGTAGCCCAAAGAACGATTGGGCGATCGCTCGATCCCACACCTGGATTGCAAGGGCGAGATATGCTTAAAGAAGTTGTCAGCGTGGGACATCAACAAGGCTTAATAGTCATTCCCTGGTTTGAATTTGGCTTTATGGCTCCCGCTGACTCCCAACTGGCAAAACGTCGCCCGCAATGGCTGACTAGTCGCCGCGACGGTAGCAAAATTTGGAAAGAAGGCATTCATGATAGAGTTTGGTTAAATCCCTTTCGCCCAGAGGTGCAAAAATTCATCCAAGATTTAATCGTAGAAATAGTCAGAAACTACGACATCGATGGCATTCAATTTGACGATCATTTCGGTTTACCATCGGAATTAGGATACGATGCCTATACAGTTGCGCTGTACAAAAAAGAACACAGAGGCAAAGCTCCTCCTGCCAACTCTAAAGATCCAGAATGGGTGCAGTGGAGAGCAAATAAAATTACCGACTATATGAAGCGGGTATTCAAAGCTATTAAAGCGACGAAAAAGAACTGCATCGTCTCCGTAGCACCCAATCCCCAACGCTTTTCCTACGAATTCTTTCTAGCAGACTGGCAAAAATGGGAGAGAATGGGACTTGTTGAAGACTTAGTTGTGCAAGTATATCGGGACGATCCCAACGTCTTTAAGGACGAATTAGAGCGTCCAGAAGTACAAGCCGCCCAAAGTCATATACCCGTGAGTATTGGCATTATGACAGGGTTAAAACGCAAACACGTACCCATGACTCAGATTGCCCAACAAGTGCAACAAGTGCGCGATCGCAAGTTTGCTGGAGTTTCTTTCTTTTTCTATGAAAGTTTGTGGAATATGACCAAAGAACCCCCACAACAACGCCAGATTGGTTTTAAGAACCTCTTTCCCACAACAACTGCTTATCCAAATCTGTTAGCGGGGTGGAAGCCGTAATTTAGTTTGTGGATAGTGGATAGTGGATAGTGGATAGTGGATAGTGGTTAGTGGATAGTGGATAGTGGATAGTGGATAGTGGTTAGTGGATAGTGGTTAGTGGATAGTGGTTAGTGGATAGTGG
>NZ_JACAEU010000147.1:0-7862 GCF_013388695.1 Fischerella sp. | reverse complement strand
TCATGAATTATGTTTGCATACATTTTTGTAGCTCGATGCCAAATCATTGTAGAGACGTAGCAATGCTACGTCTCTACATACCCGTGAATTGTAAATTCATATCTTGATTCAGCAACGCCGATTAATCACTTCCTTTTTAAACGCAGAGGTTCGCAAAGGAAAACGCACCAGGTAGCAGAGTTTTGGTAAAGAGATTTCGCGCGAACTTATGCAATTGAGTTCACCCGCATCAATGAAAGTCAATGGCAGGTTGCAGAAGTAGTGCGATCGCCCCCACAATCACGAATGATAATGTTACCCAAAATAAAACAATATTTAGCCTCATAGCGTTTCTATACCTTGTTGAGTTTGTGAACTGAAAATTGCCAAATCATCTGACATAGAGTGTTAGTTCTCAGGCTGCTATCTAGTTACAAAAAGCCTATGCCCGCAACCACTAGGTTTTCTGGGTATTGGAAATTTTATAAACTTCCAGTTTCCGAAAATCTACTCTAATCAGATGCTATGAAGACAAAAGAGCAATGATCGTCTTTCTTTAGAAAGGTTTGTTCAAAACCTCGGGTAGAAGCTTAAATAGGTATAGAGTGAGTAGCCCTTTCAATGTGGGTGAAAAACTTCGTGTCTTAGTGTCTTGGTGGTTCAATAAAATTTATTTTTTTAACCACCAAGACACTAAGACACCAAGAAAATTTATTGTTTAGATTATCTGTAAAATAAATTCCCGAGTGTCTAAAGACGCAAAATTTTGTGTTTGGTTAAACTGGTCTTTGCTGAGGACACTGTTTTTCCTGTGTTTTAATTTTTTGTTGAATTTTTGTAGGGATACCTAGTTTAGCATTGGTAAAAAGTCGTTCAAATTCACGCTGATAATGAGCAGCAACAATGGGATTTTCGATGACTAAAAGTGTTTCGTCGTTACCTTGATTTGCTGCTTCTGTCCAATTGTGAGAACCTGTAATTACTGTTTTACTATCAATAATACCGAATTTATGGTGCAATAAATCGCCTTTTGGTAATAAAGGTATACCCACAGTAGTAATAGGATTTTTCCAAGGATGATTGCCTACTTTGTATTTACATTTTTGACTGAGAGTTATTCCCATCATATCTAATGCTTCACTATAAGAGCGATAGGCAAAATCTGGCTCAATTAAAGCGCGAATTTTCACATTGGCATTATGGCGTAACTCCAGAATATTTGCCAAACGCTGTTCGGAAAATACAAACAGTGCCATATCGATGGAATTGCTGGCTAAATTTAAAGTTTTTTCAATCAAACCATTACTGCTTTGACTCCAGGGTTTAGTAGGAGAGGTTGGTGAAAAATTCAAGGTGATTTTGTTATCGCCTAATTTAATTGTTTGGGGATTTCGCAACGGTTTTTGCAAACCAAATTTACTGTCTGCCTGACTACCTAGTCCATCACCCCACATGATGTTAAATTCTTTTGTAAACATATTTGCTAATTCGGGGCTGTCAATTTTTAACAAATTGTTGGCATTACCCAGACTGCTGGAGTTACTAAAATCCCCGTGTACATCGCTCATAGTGAAGTTTGCAGAAGTGACTATCAAAAAGCGATTGTCCACAATTACAAACTTATGATGCATCAAACTGCTACCCTTAGAGCCATCGGCTGTGTCATCAATTAAAGGTATTCTGGCATTACCTAAAATTACCAATGCATCTCTTTGATTAATTTCTTCTGGATTTAGTTGACCATCTTGATTAATATCTGCAAATCGCCGAAAATCCTGATAGCGTTCTTGTTTCCTTTTCTCCAATTTATTAACTTTATTATGTGTAAAATTACTCCAAGGTAGACTATACTGATTTTCTAAAATTACTCTTACCTTTACGCCTGCTTTTTGTCTATCGACTAATGCTTGCGCTATTTTGGGTAAACGTAATTCTTGCACTGCTACATCGACTGTGGATTGAGCTTGAGAAATTGTATCAACAATCAATTTTTCTAAGTTGTCACCCTGACGAGTTTGCTGACGATAAGGTTCTAGATATTGGGAAGATTCGGAATGGTTAAAGTAAACTTCCACAAATGGATCTTGGGGCAGTGGTTCTAGACGCTTATTCTTCGACTGGCTTCGTTGACAGGCAGTGAGAGTTAGTATTACTACAAAGATAAAATAAAAACGCCATTGGGTAGAGAGAAAATACACGGTATTCAGATAAAAGTGTATTGTAATGAACACTTTTATGATTCCCAAAGCGTGAGGTTATTAAACGTATAGGGAAGCGAAAATACAAGATTGTAAAAATTTGGGAAATTAACTGTATAAGCTGAAAGTAGAGGCAGCCCGTGCGAAGGTGTTTTTACTGGAGAATCTATGCAAGTTTATCTAGATTACAGCGCTACTACTCCGACTCGAAAAGAAGCGATCGCAGTGATGCAAGCAGTCCTCACTCAACAGTGGGGCAATCCCTCCAGCTTGCATGAGTGGGGACAACGGGCAGCAACAGTAGTGGAACAAGCCAGAATGCAGGTAGCTGGTTTAATTAATGCACCTGCTGAATCGATCGTTTTTACTTCTGGAGGTACGGAAGCAGACAATTTGGCAATTATGGGTGTTGCCCGGTTGTATACCAAACCGCAACATATAATTATTTCCAGCATTGAGCATTCAGCTGTTGCCGAACCTGCACGCTTGCTAGAACAATGGGGTTGGGAAGTGACTCGCCTAAGGGTGGATAGTAAAGGTAGAGTTAACCCTCTAGATTTAAAGGCGGCGTTGCAGGATAATACTGTATTGGTGTCAGTAATTTACGGACAAAATGAAGTTGGCACAGTGCAACCCATTGCCGAACTGGGAAACATTGCTCGCAACGCTGGTGTACTTTTCCACACAGACGCAGTGCAGGTGGTGGGACGCTTGCCTATAAACGTGCAAACTTTACCCGTAGATTTGCTGAGTATATCCAGTCACAAGATTTACGGTTCTCAAGGTGCAGGGGCGCTATACGTGCGTCCGGGTGTAGAATTGGTTCCCCTCCTGGGTGGTGGAGGACAAGAAAAGCGGTTGCGTTCCGGTACACAAGCAGTACCTGCGATCGCTAGTTTTGGTGTAGCAGCAGAATTGGCGGGAAAAGAGATGGCGACAGAAACACCCCGATTGATGCAGTTACGCGATCGCCTGTTTTCCCAATTAGCTGATATCCCTGGTTTAATACCTACAGGCGATTTGATTCACCGCCTACCTCACCATGTCAGCTTCTGTTTGGAACACGCCGATGGTGAAAAACTCAGTGGTAGAACTCTGGTGCGGGAGTTGAACCGTGCTGGTATTGGTATCAGTGCTGGTGCAGCTTGTAATAGCGGTAAACTCAGCCCCAGTCCGATTTTGCTAGCAATGGGCTACTCCGACAAAGCCGCATTGGCAGGAGTTCGCATGACACTGGGGCGAGACACCACACAAGCAGATATAGATTGGGTAGCAATGGTATTCAAGCAGATTTTGCAGCGACTATCACCTGTAGAATTGGTTGTGATTAGTTAGTGGTTAGTAGATAGTGGTTAGTGGTTTTTTACAACTAACAACTAACAACCTAAAATCCAAAATTTTTTAATATGCCTGAACTACCAAACTCTCTAGAAGATGCGATCGCCCAAGCCCAAGTCGCTACACAAGCTGCCCTAGCGGATGGGTATACTAAACTACAAGTTGAGTTACTCTTTCCAGAACTCAAACTAATGCCAGTCGCCCAGCAATTTCTGCCCATATTTGAACAATACAGCGATAAACTGAAGGTTCTGTTTCCTGATGCGGGTAGTGCCGGTCTTGCTCGTCGCGACTGGACAGATGTACCATTTAAAATTACCGATATAGGTACTGGCAGGGCTGCTTCTATCCAGTCAAAAATTCAGCCAGAAGATGAAATTTTCTTGTTTATTGCTCCCACTTCACCAGAATTGCCGCAGTTAGAAAAAATCTGTGAAGAAATAGGCGATCGCCCCTTTGTAATGTTAAATCCCTTTCTGGAAGATGCCGGAAAGATAGGCATTGGCTATGCTGCTAGGCAAACCCGCATTCGTTTTTTTAATACAATTGAAGCTTGTTACTACCTCCGTCCCGTCTATGAAGGGGTAGCCCTATTCCGCTGCTATCCCAGAATGTGGGAAATTTGGGTAGAAAATGGTGGTGAATATCAAAAAATTGTGGAGTTACCGCAAAAACCCTCTGGCGATGACTTGGATCTGATTCTCGCGAAGGGACAAGCGTCAACATCCACAGAAGAAGCAATACCCGTGAAAAAGCCAAGTGTGTTCAGGGGTTTGCAAAGGTTCATCAAGGCGTTGAAAAATTAATTGATTTACATAACTTGGTGTCTTGGTGGTTAATAAAATTTATTTTTGAACCACTAAGACACAAAGACACAAAGAAAACTCAATCTTGCTAGAGATTAGGGACACATTAAAGTATCGCGAGTGTGCCGTCCTGTTACCGGATTAGTGCCTTTAGCTACTTTACACAATTTTTCCAACGTATCTTCACGCAGATAAGTATCAGTAAAATCTGCGCCATCAATAATTGCCCCATCAAACATGGTGCTGGTAGTAAACGCACCTTCTAATATCGCATTCGTCAAATTCGCTTTGGTCATCCGAGCTGATTCTAAATCGGCATAGCTTAAGTCTGCTCCGGTAAAATCTACCGAGGCTAAGTTTGCTGAAAAGAATCTGACTCCACGTAAGTTGGATTCACTGAATTTGCTATTGCGGAGATTAGCATGATCGAAGCTGGAATCTGTCAAGTCTTGTTTGGAAAAATCAGCTTCAATCAGGGTTCGGTTGTTATAGTTGATTGCTACAGCGCTTTGCGGGAAAGCTAAAGCAGTTGTGATGGCAATCACTGTCAAAAGCAATACACTGAGTATGCTTGTTCTAATCCGATCGCTTAACCTTGAACTCATCGTAATTTTAGCCAATGGCAAACCATCCTCCATATAATAATTATCCCGATATCGGTAACGCAGGAGAAGATCTAGTAGCACAATGGTTAAAATCTCAGGGTTGGGTAATTCTCCATCGGCGTTGGCGGTGTCGGTGGGGAGAGATTGATATTATTGCCCAGGATGGAGGAGTAGCAAAAAATGGGGTGATGGGGAGGTTGGGAGATGGGGAGAATTCAAATCTCACACCTTCTCCGATACTGGCGTTTGTGGAGGTGAAAACGCGCAGTCCTAGTAATTGGGATGCAGGGGGAAGAAACGCGATCGCCCTACAAAAGCAAGTTAAACTCTGGCGTACAGCACAGATGTTTTTAGTTAAACACCCCCAAATGGCAGATTATCCTTGCCGATTTGATGTTGCTATAGTTAGCTGTCAGCAAATCTCAACACAATTTACTGCGGTTAAAGTAATTGAAAAAAGTCTAGCTAATTATTCTACAGCGGCATATAAATTAACACTACAAGAATATATTCCTGCTGCTTTTGAGTTAGCTAATGATAATGGCGAATAGCTAATGGTTAATGACAATTAGCTATCACCAATTACCATTTATCAATCATTCATTTTTCTTTAGTAGCGTTAAAAATGAACTATATCATGCTAAAGTTTCTGGACAGTAACCCAATCCCCTCACAAATTGTTGGCGAAATGCTTCTATTTCCTCTCTTTCTGGGCTACCATGAGAGACGATAGCTACTTGATAGCGGCGCATAACGTCAACAGGACACTGTCCCGCCTCTAAGCTCCAAAGTGCCATTTGCACTCGCATTGGCGGTTCGTAGCTAATCCCTAATTCATTCAAGAAAGCCCTAATGTCACCATCTTCTTGGGGTGATACCTGGTTTCTCAATTTGACCCTAACCACCCAACCATCAATTTGATGAATTACGGTGACGAAGGAAACAGGTATTTGGGGTTTGGCGTGTAAGTATTGAACAACCCTCAGAGTGAGACTGGCATTTGCCAGATAATACAAGTATTCCATCTTGGTGCTTGGGATCAAAGCCAATCCTACATTTCTATTTCTATTATTGGTTGATTGAGTACAAAACCCGCTAGGGTAAAAGCCCCCGTTTTTAGATGGGGAGGTTTACCCAATTTTTATATAGGTGCTTAAGTGGTGGTTCAGTGGTACTTAATAGTATCCATCTTAAAGTCCAGGGATCAATTTCGCTGGCAATCCTTTAGAGTTCTTTTAGAAAGCACAACTCTAACCAGCTTGTTTAAGAAAGTCTAAATTGTAGATGCAACAAGAAATAACAAAAACTAATGACGATTCAATTTCTAGCCCGACAACGAAAAATTTGGAATTAGACTGTTCGTTAGCTGGGTATGATTATGAGTTACCGGCCGAACTAATTGCCCAGAATCCGGCTATTCCCAGAGATAGTTCAAGACTGTTGGTCGTAAATTCTCCGGATGTGGGTAAAGAAACTGCACCCTTACATTATATTTTCCGTGATTTACCGGAAATCCTCCGAACGGGAGATTTATTGGTAATGAATAATACGCGAGTGATTCCGGCACGGCTATACGGTCAAAAATCAACTGGGGCAGAGGTAGAAGTGTTGCTGTTGGAGGAACGACAGCATAATTGTTGGTTAGCCTTAGTGAAGCCGGGGAAACGCTTTAAGCACGGTTCAAAGATTGTTTTTGCAGCGAAGCTTGCGGAGAGTGGGGAAAATTTCTCCCCCTCCTCTAACTTGACTGCAATCGTCCTAGAAACCGACGCTGCAACAGGTGGGCGGTTCCTGCAATTTGATCTGCCAGAGGGAATGTCTTTGCTGCAAGTGTTAAATGTGTTTGGTGAAGTACCTCTGCCACCTTACATCACGGCAACTAATGCCCAGAGCAAACAGTATCAAACAGTTTACGCTCAAACTCCCGGAGCTGTCGCTGCTCCCACCGCTGGGCTACACTTTACTCCAGAATTGCTGGAACGATTGCGACAAAAAGGCATTAATCAGGCTTTTGTGACATTGCACGTGGGCGTTGGCACATTTCGCCCTGTGGAAGTAGAAGATGTAACTACTCACAAGATGCATGAAGAATGGATTGAAGTACCTGAGGCAACTGTAGAACAAATACGTGCCACTCAAGCAGCTGGGGGGCGAATTATTGCTGTGGGTACAACAGTAGTTCGTGCTTTAGAAGGGGCGGCAATTCAAGGAGAGTTACAACCATTTTGCGGCAAGACCGATTTATTTATTTATCCGGGTTATAAATGGCGGGTGGTGGAGGGTTTGATTACTAATTTTCACTTACCGCGATCGAGTTTGTTGATGCTGGTGAGTGCTTTAATTGGTAGGCTACGGTTGTTGAATGTCTACCAGGAAGCTGTAGCTTCTCGATATCGCTTCTATTCTTTTGGTGATGCAATGCTGATTTTGCCGGAAGCTAGAGGCTAGTACCGCTACCTTGGAATGATCTGGGCGGGCAGGATGCCCACCCCACAAGAATCATCGCTTGATTATGCAACGGCTGATTTTGGACATACTCAATTTTTTGTGTAATTTTTCCAGGTTTGGGCTATTATTTGAGCGTCTTTGCCAAAAAAACTCTCCTTGTCGCCATTACTCCAAGTAATGACACAGGCCTCTTGCAAGGACATATTCAGATGAACTTTCCGAAAGCGAATTTGGCGAGCATAAGCCAAATTCATCCAGCCTTTTGTGGGTGTTTGACAAAGAATGTGTTGTGTCATGATTGCTACCTCGACAAATTAACCAGTCACCTATGTGATGACTAACGCCAAGCGTAATTTCTCATCTCTAACCCAATACGGTTCAGATAATACCAATTTGAAAAAAGAATGCAACACATAGATAAGACCCCTCCCCAACCCTAAGCGAACTCGCGGGGAGGGGGCCGTCACCACGGGTGGGGTTATCTGCCC
>NZ_JACAEU010000146.1:0-20419 GCF_013388695.1 Fischerella sp. | reverse complement strand
GTAGTTAGTAGTTAGTAGTTAGTAGTTAGTAGTTAGTAGTTAGTAGTTAGTAGTTAGTAGTTAGTAGTTAGTAGTTAGTAGTTAGTAGTTAGTAGGTGGTTGGTTGTTTACCACTAACCACTATCCACTATCCACTAATAGCCACCACTAGTCATACGTTGATTTATGCCTACTTACTCACTATTTAGTCAAGCGTGTCATTTCAAACAACTGCTGGGCATTCTTCCCTAAGAAAGCATCAAACAGAACTTGCTTACCCGGTTCTTCTTCAACGATGTAGCGTTGGGCAATTTCGTAATAAGCATATGTCCACGGAATTTGAATTTCTGTATCAGTGATATCTTCTAAGACTGTGACAATCTCTGTAACTGCTTGCGTCGCTGTTTGTCGCAAACCACAGGCGACATCCCCTTCAATCTCTGCTTTCATCGGTACACCCAGCTGAGCTAAACTACGAGCAGTAATATCAATATCTGGATATTCTGTTGTGTTTTGACGGTTGACGTAGCCTGTGAAGTGGTTGACTGCGTAACCGTGCAGCAGTACCCAAGCGCCATACTGAGTGACTTTATTAACTTCTTCCACCACAGAAATATGAGGTGGTTCCCAAGGACGAGTAAAAATTTTCTTGAGTTCCTTGGCAAGGCGTTGAGTATCATGTTTAAAAGTATCCATTATTGCTGAGAAATTCAGCAAATTTACGCCACCTATAGTTTCGTGGATGAGTTGGATAATTTCTTTCGGCAATTCATCCACAATCAATTCACTAATAAATAACTTAGGCAAGTCAAATTCTTCTTGTTGGGGATGGCGATAATGACGGGCGTAAACATGGGTTTCATTAAAAGTGTATTCTCCTGCCGCCTCGTAACCAAGAGCCTCAGCAAGTTTTCCTAGATACTCAATCCCCAGGTTAACCTTACGTTGTGGGCTATCCACGGTCATACGTAAAGAGCGAAAAGCAATGTGATCGTTGGCAACAGTTCCACCCGCATTAGTTATCATTTGTGTGTAAGTACGGGCGTAACTCACCCTGGTGCTGTATTCTTGCCAAAGTAATTCCCAAAGATAATTAGCAAGTAAGCGTTTCATAGGGGCATCCCAATTTCTTTATAAACAGTAGCGCAATATTTATGTGTTATGGGAATCTCGATGACAAATTCTGCCCCTTTCCCTGGTGTGGAATCACAGTATAATTTCCCACCATGTTTTTTAGTAATAATTTGGTAACTGATAGATAATCCCAAGCCAGTGCCTTTGCCCACAGGTTTTGTAGTGAAAAAGGGGTCGAATAGTTTCGCTTGCGCTTTCTCACTTATCCCCGGGCCATTGTCGACAATGCCGATTAACACAAAATTATCTTGAATTTCGGTGCGGATGCGAATCTGCGGGGTGGTCATTAGTCCTTTGTCATTAGTTCTTTGTTCAGGGTTGTGTACCAATGACAAATGACGATTGACAAATGACTCTTCTAAAGCATCGATCGCATTTGTCAACAGATTCATAAATACCTGATTGAGTTGACCTGGATAGCATTCAACTAAGGGCAATTGACCGTAGTCTTTGACAATTTCAATAGCTGGGCGTTTACCTACTGCCTTTAAACGATTTTGTAAAATCATCAAGGTACTCTCGATGCCTTCGTGGATGTCCACTTTTTTGAATTCCGCTTCATCTACGCGCGAGAAATTTCGTAGCGACAGCACTATTTCCCGAATGCGTTCCGTTCCAATTTGCATGGATGTGAGTAGTTTTGTCAGGTCTTCGGTG
The DNA here is from genome assembly GCF_013388695.1 of Fischerella sp. Lineage (NCBI taxonomy): Bacteria > Bacillati > Cyanobacteriota > Cyanophyceae > Nostocales > Hapalosiphonaceae > Fischerella > Fischerella sp. The sequence continues at coordinate 18,649 of NZ_JACAEU010000146.1, read as the reverse complement.
AGAAAATGAAGCTCACTCGCCTCAATTTCTTTTTGGATTTCTTCGGAAGGATTAGGATAGTGCTGCTGATAAAGTTGCAGTAGTCGCAGTAAATTTTGAGTATATTCATTAATGTAACTGAGATTGCCATAAATAAAGCTGACGGGGTTATTAATTTCATGTGCTACTCCTGCAACCAGTTGACCAAGGCTAGACATTTTCTCGCTTTGAATCAGCTGTGCTTGGGTGCTTTGTAGTTCTTGCAAGGTTTGTTGAAGATATTCATTTTTCAACTTTTGCTGTTGTAATAGTTCCTTAACTCGCTGGATCAGCTGGTTCAAAGAAGATGCTAATATCCCCAGTTCATCATTTGTTGTGACGGAGGTTTGCAGGTCAAAATTATCTTCCAAGGTAGCTTGCTGGGCTACCTTGGTTGTGGCTTCTAACGGAAGGGTAATTACACGACTGGTGTAGGTGGCTAAGATTGCGGCGATCGCCACTGAAAACAGCATACTTCCCACAATCATCAGCAAAAAAATCACATATGAATTTCTGGAAACTTCTTCTGCTTTCCTGTATTCCTCATAGGAAATTTTCACCCAATCAGCTAATTCATCAGAAATACCATCAAATTTGACGGCTATAGGGCTATTCGTGAAATCCAACAGTAATTTTCTAGCTTTCTCGATTTCCTCTGGTGACTTGAGTTTGGATAAGTTAATCTGTTGTACTAGCTTGTGTAGTTGTTGGGAGTATTCCTCCGCAACATCTATATTGGTTTGTAAAAAACGGGGAACAATTTTAGTATTTACTTCGTCTGCGTCCGAGTCTATAAAATCCTTAAGTTCAGACCAGTTCTGCTTGATGGTAGCCATATGCCCAAGCACGTAGGTATATTCCTGCTGAAACTTTTCTGGCTGTGCGATGAGAGGAATAAGCTTTTGTTGGTGCGTGCGCGACTGGAGAACAGTAATTTGCAGGCGATTGAGCAGTTCTATCATTTCCTGGGAATGATCTTCTTGCTCCCAAGCGTTGTGCTGTAGGCGTTCAGCAATGAAAATTCCAGTACTCGTACCAACAACGGCAATACCTAGCGCCACTATATAGCCAAAGCTAATCTTTTGACCAACTTTGAGATTGTTCAGCCACTGACTAAACCTATTTTTGCAAAGCTTCGAGCTATTTGATACAGGCTCTGGAGAGTGTTTGTTATTAATATTATCTGAATGATGTGATGAGGATGAGTAATCTGGTGGCATCCTAAAGAACCTGAATTGAGTTCTGACGACTTCAACATTAGGATGCCCAATTATTTTGTAATAGTTACTACAGTAAATTAGCAATCCAGATTACTTAACACAACCTTAATAATATTTAAGGCAATTTGAATTTGGTCACTATCAATAACTAACGGTGGACAAAAGCGAATTGCTGCTTTTCCACAACCAAGCAACAATAAACCATGCAAGAAAGCTTCTTGAAGAATGCGATCGCGCAATTTAGGATCGTAATTACCTTCATCATCAAATAAATCTATCGCCACCATCAAACCTTTACCACGCGGTAGCGAAACTCTGGGAAACTGCTCATGCAAGCGCACCAAACCAGCTTGCAATAATTCCCCCATTTTGGCAGCGTTTGTCATCAAACCGCTTTCTATTAGTTGCAGAGTCGCAAGCCCAGCAGCACAAGCAACGGGATTGCCGCCGAAGGTGGTAGCATGGGAACCAGGCGGCCAGGTCATGATTTCCGGTCGTGCGAGAATTGCTCCTAGAGGTAAACCACTAGCAATTCCTTTGGCAGTGGTAATAATATCGGGCATGACATCCCAATGTTCAATTGCAAACATCCGACCGGTACGCCCCATTCCAGATTGCACTTCATCAACTACCATGAGGATGCCATAGCGATCGCATATTTGGCGAATGCGTTGTAAAAACCCATCCTCTGGTACAATATAACCGCCTTCGCCTTGAATTGGCTCAACCACAATTGCTGCTACCTCTTGTGGTGGTAGCATCGCCGGAAATAGCTGTTTTTCTAGGTAATCGAGACTGGCGTGAGTACCATAAGGAATATGTGTCACCCCTGGAAGCAAAGGGCCAAAACTTGCTCTTTGCACTGCTTTGGAACCAGTTAGAGACATTGCTCCATATGTGCGTCCGTGGAATGCTCCCAAAAAGGCAATAATTAGGGAACGTCCGGTATAGTATCTCGCCAGTTTGATTGCACCTTCGTTAGATTCCGCACCAGAATTGGTAAAAAATACTCTGGCATTACCGGGTAAAGGGGCACGAGAAGCTAACTTTTCCGCCAATTCCACCATCGGCTCGTAGTAAAAATCAGTACCCGACATGTGCAGTAACTTGGCAGCTTGCTCTTGGACAGCTTGCACAACTTCCGGATGAGCGTGTCCCGTGGCAGTAACAGCAATTCCCGCCGTCATATCTAAAAAGACATTGCCGTCTACATCTTCCACCATACAACCCTCACCACGCGCCACAACTAAGGGATACTCGCGGGTATAGGAAGGGGAAGTCACGGCGCGATCGCGTTCGACAATGTCTCTAGCACGCGGCCCTGGTAAAGAAGTAATTAAACGTGGCGATCGTGGTAAATGCCTGTTAATAGAGATACTTAACATAATTTGTTTAGAATTTTTTCAAGTTAATTTATGATTAAACGTATAAGTACTGTCGCTTGCAGTAACATGTGATTCTTTTTGCAGTGCATTGGAGCAACAACAGGCATCCACCTGTTCCTACCCTGCGCCCCTTAGGCAAGCTTTGTGTCTTTGTGTCTTTATGGTGAAAAAAGAATTTATTGAAACACCAAGACACTAAGACACAAAGAGGCTCTTTTGTATCGCAACCAAGCTAACTATCCATTATTCACGATTGTCAATTTGCGCTCGTTGCAAACTTCCCGAAAAGTCTACATACACAGTCTTCCATTCGGTGAAAATATCTAAAGCAGTAGTACCTGCTTCTCGGTGTCCGTTACCAGTATGTTTGACACCACCAAAGGGTAAATGCACCTCTGCCCCGATAGTGGGGCCATTTATATAGGTGATTCCCGCTTCAAGATCGCGCATAGCAACAAAAGCACGGTTGATATCGCGAGTATATATTGATGAAGAAAGACCATAGTTTGTATCGTTGAGGACAGATATTGCTTCGTCAAAACTACTAACCTCAATTAATGCTACCACTGGCCCAAATATTTCTTCTTGGGCGACCCGCATTTGGGGTATTACCCGATCGAGAATAGTCGGTTGAAAGAAGTAACCGTGTTGTAGTTCTCCCTCGCTAGCTATTTCCCCACCCATTAATACTATTGCTCCTTCCTCACGAGCAATATCTAAATACTTGCTTACCCGTTGCAGTTGCCTTTCGTTAATTATTGGCCCGACATCAGTATTAGGATCAGTACCAACACCCAAGCGTAACTTACTGGTACGCTCTTTGAGCATAGCGGTAAATTTTTCTTTGATATCCCGATGCAGGATCAGGCGACTAGTAGCAGTGCATCGTTGTCCGGTTGTGCCGAATGCTCCCCAGACTGCGCCATCAAGGGCAAGTTCTAAGTCTGCATCTTCCATGACTATTTGAGCATTTTTACCGCCCATTTCCAGACATACGCGCTTGTGAGTACGTCCGCAGGTAGCGCCAACTTCTGCACCTGTTTCGGAAGAACCCGTAAACGAAACTAAGTCCACGCCAGCATGTGCAACTAAGGCTTTCCCGACTTCTTCACCCACACCATGCACCAAGTTAATTACCCCTGGTGGTAAACCTGCTTCGGCAAAAATTTCTACTAGTTTTGTTGCACAGGCGGGGGTATCTTCAGCTGGTTTGAGAATGATGGTATTGCCGCACACCAAAGCTGGCATAGCTTTCCAGCAGGGAATAGCAATTGGAAAGTTCCACGGAGTAATGAGGGCGCAGACACCGATGGGCATTCGTACCGTCATCGCGAATTTGTTGGGCATTTCTGACGGTGTAGTTTGCCCAAATAACCGCCGCCCTTCCGCAGCACTATAAAAGGCACAGTCAATACCTTCTTGCACATCTCCCCGTGCTTCTGTCAGGGGTTTACCCATTTCTCGACTCATTAACTGTGCAAGTTCTTCTTTGTATTTGCTCAATAGTTCGCCGACTTTAAAAATATATTCTGCTCTGGCTGGGGCGGGTACAAGTCGCCAGCTGCGGTAAGCTTGGCGGGCTGCGGCTACTGCTGTGTCCACATCAACCGATGCGGAACGCGGGAAGGTAGCAACAACTTCATGCTTGTTGGCAGGGTTGCGGCTTTCTAAGGTAGCTCCCGAAGCAGCACTCAACCATTGACCATCGATGTAATTGCGACAAGTGAGCGGAGTGGTCATAATTGAGTCCTCCGGCTAATATACTGAAACTTTTGTACTAATTGTACCAATTTTGGTTTGTTTTCTGGGCTGCCGTCAATTGACAACTCAAAAATTTGTTGCTCATTCCGAAAATATAGTTATCCTGCTTGTAAGTTTTGTCCACTCAGCGGATCAATCGCCCCGTGATTTTTTTGTCGGTGAAATGTTCGGAAACCAAGACATTATTTAAAGACTGGTTGAAACAGGTCTTTGCTTGATGTTGGTATTGGCAATCTTAAGGACTTGATTAAATACAAAATCACCGAAGCAGGTGGTTTTTATATTGAGATTCCTATTTAAACCAAAAATTTGAACAGTGCTGATGCATCGCAGTGGCAAACAAACCTTCTGTTCTCTGCTTTACTGAAGGATTTAAAAAAATAAATTTATAACATTAGCTATAAGAAAAATTACTTAAAATACCTCGCCGCAAAAATTTCAAAAGCAAGCATCAATTGAGGTTTAAATTCTGATGAAAAAACTCAAAAAACACAAAAAAGTCAAGGAGTTAGACCCCCTGACCAGAATTTAACCAAGTTCTACAACACACAACCACACATAACTAGTGAGGTCTACTACTATGTTAAATAAGTTATATGCTTTAGTCTATAGTTACTGCATTAATTGTTTGTTACTTTTCCTAGAAGAAGGGCGATGGTGCATTGCACGGATAGCGATCGCTTTTGGGGCAGCGATGCATCATGATCTAGATGGTGTCTATATTTAATTTCAAATTCCATGCCACAGTTATATCCTGGAGAAGTTTTCGCCAACACTACTGATTTTGATATCGGTATTCGCCAACTTTTGCCTCGCTATGATGAAATGCTGGAGGTAATTGTTCGTTGTGTACCTTCTAAAAGTCATCGCATCTTAGAACTAGGCTGCGGTACGGGTGAACTTAGTCTCAAAATACTCAAGCGTTGCCCAAATGCCCAAGTGATAGCTTTAGATTATTCACCGCGAATGCTGCAATTCGCCCAAGACAAGATTGCTCAAGCTAATTATCAAACACGCTGGACTGGCATTGAAGCAGATTTTGGCGAGTGGGCTAACAATCCAGAAAAATTTGGTATTAGTGAGAAATTCGATGCTTGCGTATCATCTTTAGCAATTCACCATCTCAACGATGAAATGAAGTTGAAGCTATTTCAGCAAATTCGTAAAACTTTGCATCAAGACGGTTGTTTTTGGAATGCAGACCCCATCAAGCCAGAATCACCAGCTTTAGCAGAAATTTACCAGGCAGCGCGAGAGGAATGGGCAACTCAACAGGGAACTACCTTAACAGAAATTCGTAATAAAGTTGGCACAAGCACAAATTACGGATACTCTAGTCAAGATCAACTAGCTACCTTAGAAGCCCATCTCAAAATGCTATCTCAAGCAGGATTTGAGACAGTAGCAGTACCTTGGAAATATTACGGCTTAGCAGTTTTTGGTGGTTGGGTATCTAAATAGAAAGCAGAAAAGAAAAAGCCCTTCCTAAATACGCGAAATTCTACACCAAAACTCCGCGCCCCTCTGCGTTTTAAATTACTACCCTTTTACACAAATTTTATCAAACTCTTGCTAGGGTATGCATATGGCATTTTTAACGGAATCACTACCCAACTACATCAACGGTCAGTGGTGTGCATCAACCGCTACAGAATACATAGACGTCTTCAACCCAGCTACAACAGAAATATTAGCGAAAGTCCCTCTCTCACCTACATCTGAGGTTAATCAAGCTGCCGAAACTGCTGCTGAAGCTTTTGTGACATGGCGACGTACCCCACCGACTGAACGAGTACAGTATTTATTTAAACTCAAGAACCTATTAGAAGAACATTTTGAGGATTTAGCCCGCACAATTACCCTTGAATGTGGAAAGACTTTAGCTGAGTCGAAAGGTGAGATGCGCCGTGCAATTGAAAATGTTGAGGTTGCTTGCGGTATTCCCATGATGATGCAAGGAACAAATCTGGAAGATATTGCACAGGGGATTGATGAAATCATGATTCGCCAACCACTAGGGGTATGTGCAGTAATTGGCCCGTTCAATTTTCCGGGAATGATTCCATTCTGGTTTATGCCTTATGCCCTTGCTTGCGGTAATACCTACATTGTTAAACCATCAGAAAAAGTGCCGTTGACGATGCAGAAAATCTTCCAGTTACTAGAAAAAACTGGGCTACCCAAAGGTGTAGTAAATTTAGTTAACGGGGCGAAAGCAGCTGTAGAGGCTATTCTAGATCACCCTAAAATTCGAGCAATTAGCTTTGTCGGTTCTACACCAGTAGCTAAGTATATTTACAGTCGGGCAGCAGCAAATGGAAAACGCGTACAATGCCAAGGCGGCGCGAAAAATCCAATTATTGTTTTACCTGATGCAGATATAGAAATGACTAGGCGCATTGCTGCTGATAGCGCTTTTGGTTGTGCTGGGCAACGTTGCTTAGCAGCTTCAATCGCCGTCACAGTCGGAGAAGCACGGCACACGTTTACAGAAGCGATCGCCGAAACTGCCAAAAAGCGGATCGTAGGTAATGGTTTAGACCAAGGTGTAGAAATGGGCCCGGTAATTACTGCCGAAAGCAAGGCGCGGATTGAAGGTTTAATTCAAAAAGGGACAGAGGGCGGTGCAACGCTGTTGGTAGATGGACGACAACCAAAAATTCCTGGTTACGAACAAGGCTACTTTGTCCGTCCAACCATTTTGCAAAATGTCGATCCAACAAGTGAAATTGCTAAGACAGAAATCTTTGGGCCAGTACTCAGCTTGATTCATGTGAATAGTATTGATGATGCGATCGCGATCGTCAACAGCGGTCAATACGGCAACATGGCTTGTTTGTTCACCACCAGTGGTGCGGCGGCGCGGAAATTCCGCTATGAAGCAGAAACTGGTAACATTGGTATCAACATCGGAGTCGCTGCACCGATGGCATTCTTCCCCTTTAGCGGTTGGAAAGAAAGCTTTTTTGGTGACTTGCACGGTCAAGGCAACCACGCAGTCGAGTTTTTTACTCAAACCAAAGTTGTGGTAGAACGCTGGCCGAGTGAGTGGTCACGTCAATTTTGAGTATTGCACCAATAAGCCGAACCATCTCGCATTCTGTCGATGAGTCCATTTTCAAATAATTCTCGTCTTAACAGGGCAGGATCGCCAAAGGTGTGATACTGATTGAGCAGTGTGTTAACTTCTTTCTCAGTGTAAGTTACTCCCGATTCAAACTTCGAGGCTAGATACTCTAAAACCAACTTTTGAAATTTACCCTTATTCCGCTTAGAGGGCCATTCTTTCACGCGCCCTTGTTCATCTAGATAACTTTTGAGTTCAGCTTGATAGTCCATTCTTTGTGTCTTAAGTGTCTTGGTGGTTCAAAAATATTTTTTCACCACTAAGGCACTAAGACACCAAGTAAATTTTTTGATTTACACTCTACTAGCGGTTCTCAGGCACTTAGGCAGGGTAAAATTCGTCACTATTCCTAGCAGACACATCTGGTTGAGGAGAAGAATGTGAAGATCGCAGTTATTACCAAAACTATAATTACATCTTTCAGTTTGTTAATTTTACTTGCTCCACAACGCACCCATGCTCAACTAGTACCACAACCTTGGGTCTCAGTGGGTGGAAAAGAAGGCGATGTTACCTATTCTGTGGGTGCAAGGGCTTTGAATTGGGGTGCTGAGTTAGGATTTGGCCCTGATAGTGCTACGGGATTCGATCTACTCAAATTTTTAAGTTTGCCAGTCGTTTCGCCTTACTTAGGATTAGGTTACTATTCGGAAGATAAAGGTCTTGCTGTTTCTGGCGGGGTTCAGGTAGGTGCTGGCGATAATCTTTTTTTAGGTGTTGGTTACAACTCGGTTCGCGGAATCAATGGACAATTGGGAATCAAATTCTAACACTTTAGACCTGTCGCTTGATAATCTTTTCTTAACCTTATGATTTCATTCATTTTTTTGACTGAGCGGCATACTATAACCTTATTTCCGAGCATAAAGTATAAAATAATACCAAATAGTTTTAATTGAGGTAAATCAGGCTAACCTAATATTGACCTAGTGTTAAATTGTCTACTATATTTACCTACGAATAGCTACCATCTTTTTGATGGTTTCTTTTATATCCACGTCAGGTTAGACCAAGATAAATACAAATTCCTCGCAAGCTATGCCTAAATCGCAATTATTGGGAAATTGTTGAAGGACAAGCCATAGAAGCTCAAAAATTTCGTTTTTACAGTCTATTGCATGGGAGGTATATTTCTCTCGCTATTTATCACCAACACTATAAATATCGAACTAACTATACAAACACTCTTGATGATTTAGTGAATTAATAACTATAGAACAATGATTAAACTTTTAGCAGTAGGAGGTAGTGTATATCTATAGAATTTATAGCATTAAAAATAAATGCTAAGTAATAATGCTTTTCTATATCACAAAGCCATAATCCTCTAAGTTATTTAACACTCTTTTGACTGAATTAGGTGTAGTATAATCGATTATATGGAAGTGATGGAGTAAGCAAGATTCCACGGTTATTCAGCTAGTCAAAAGCTTCCTTGCTTTGCAAAATATCCCTTTCAAAGGGAAAGCAATCCACGAAATACCCATACTTACTTTTTTGGGTTTTCATGGATTTTTTACAGGATTACAGCTAATTTTTTATGGAATTAGACACTAAGATGTTGATAAGCGAACTCTGTAATGAGTTTTTGCTGATTTTCTCATCATTATCCAAACTTATATGCAGTTAAGTAGTAGGATCGGCATGTGTTCAACCTCCAGACCTCCAAGTGAGGATAAGGGACAAGGTTAAAGGGAAGAGGGATTTTATTCACAAAGCCTTTTTTCCAACTTATGCAAGAAGTTCATTGGAATGAGCTATAGCGTTGATGACACTGAAGGTTCTTGAAGTGATTTATTTAGCAGGCAACTCTGTATGGAGCAAGGCTTAAGGTTACTACTTCAACTGGTACTAGAATTTGCGCCTGTAATTGCAAGTTTAGTGCACAAAAGTAATGATGCACGTCCCGATGCAAATAAAAACGAGTATCCCAGCAAAATTCAAGAATTCCTCCAAACTGTAAACACTGCCAGTCAAAAAATTAGTTATTTGGGAGGATTTGACCAAGAAAAAATAGAAGAACAGCAGTTAGCAGTTTATTACCATCAGACGCAATTACAAATAGCAACCCAAGAACAAGAGACAGCGTTGAAGGTTTCAGAGGTAAATAAACTTTTTGATAGCTGGCCTTTACGCTTATATCCTTCGCAAATCTTAGAATCCGATACTACTCGTGAACGCAAACCTCTAAAAATTTTCTTAGCTCCACCGAAAGTAGTATTTGATAAATTTGACGCTCAACAAGAAGAAGCTGTAACTGATGTAGAGTTAATGTTAGCTGAAGGATTGCGAGATTTCCTCGGTAAACATTACTCTTTACAAAGTCCGGTTAGACCGACAGAGTTTTTAGCTGGAGCTTGGGATAGTAAGCGTTTTCACAGTGAATCTAGTATCAAGGCTCTGTTTGGAATGTTGAAAACAGAGCCTATTTTGATTCTAGAGTCAGAAGCTGATGGAGACTATCTAAATTTCCGTATTGGTTATTGGGGACTAGGGCAAGAGCATTATTACTATAAAACAATCTCTCAGCTACCTTATCGAGAAATTGTTGAACAGTCGGCAAAAAACCGTGCCTTGGAATGGAGAACTATTAGAGATGAACTCATAGCTTTAGGAGAAAATCTAGAAGAAATTAATGATATCGGCAGAGATAATGCGATCAATTTGGCAACCTTGGAGAAAGAAGAAAAATGGAAAGCCAAGGGTGTTGATATTAGTAAATTATCCTTACGATACCAAATCAATCGTCAGGACTTAGAACAACTTTGTCAGGTTTTAATTACCTGTCACTGTTTAGTCGCTGGCTGGATAGCGGATGTTTATCACTTGGTTCATTATGATGTACCTCCCTTGCTGCCAGATTTGCTGCCGAGTTTGCTGAAGAGTTCTATTGACTTGCGATCGCTAGAAGCAATTGCCTCAGGATACAAACAAGTCTACCAAGCTCTAGAGGCAGAACATCGTTATTGGATTCCTGAATTGGCTTTGCAGTTAGGCCAGAGTTTATCCCATCTTAGCGATCGCTCTTTGGCTGAAGAACAAGTAAAATACTCAATTCACACATGGCTAGAACTGCATAAAGTACCGCAAGTACAAGCAAGCAACCCACTGGAGGTGATGCGAACAGCTGCAACAACAGAAGACGCAGAATATTTCCAAAAGTTAAAAGAATATTTTGCGGCAGTTGGCGATCGCCAGGGTATCAGCGAAGTTGAGGAAATTTTGGATGCGATCGCCAACTTTAAAGACGCACGCCAAGGAGAAAATGTTTATCTTAACCACACCCTCACCGGACATGCAGGCAAAATTACATCTGTCGCTATTAGTCCGGATGGAGAGGTTTTAGTCAGCGGATGTGCAGACAAAACTATTAAAGTCTGGAATTTGAAGACTGGTAAAGCAATCCGCACCCTCAAAGATAATTTGGGAGAAGTTTCATCCGTTGCTGTTAGTCCCGATGGCAATTTCCTTGCCGTTGGCAGTTGCCAACATCCTAAAAGTAATGTCAAAGTCTGGCATCTTGCCACCGGCAAATTACTGCACACGCTATTGGGACATCAAAAACCAGTTAACTGTGTAGTCATCAGTCCAGATGGCATGATTCTCGCCAGTGGCAGCAGTAAAATCAAAATCTGGAACTTGCACAAAGGCGATCGCATTTGCACCCTTTGGCATTCTTCTGTAGTTCACGCTGCTGCTATCAGTCCTGATAGTACAATTCTTGCCAGTGCTAGCAGTGACAAAAAAATTAGGTTGTGGAACCCACGCACGGGAGAACCATTACGCACTCTCAACGGACATACGGGTGAAGTGTACTCGGTTGTCATCAGTCCGGATGGACAAATTCTGTTTAGCGGTAGTGCTGACAAAACCATTAAGGCTTGGGAACTCGAAAGTGGAAAAATGCTGCATACCTTCACCGGCCATGCAGATGAGGTGAAATCAGTTACTATTAGTCCGGATGGGCAAACTCTGTTTAGCGGTAGTGCTGATAAAACCATCAAGATTTGGTGTTTGCATACTGGGGAATTGCTGCAAACTCTGACAGGACACTCAGGGGCAGTGAATGCTGTTGCTGCTAGTCCTGATGGTCAGTTTATCGCTAGTGGTAGTTCCGATAAAACAATTAAAATTTGGCAGATAGTTTGATATCATGTCCGCGTCACGTTAAAGGTGTGCATCACACCACAATTATTCATTGGGTCAAACAATTGGGAAAGAAACTTTCAGATGCTAACAATTCACTCAACCTTTGTAAAGCAGGCGATAAATCGTCGGGTGAAATATAAATATCAAGGATGCTAAAAGTGTCACTTTCTCGCGCCAGTTGCAAAGCTGTATGAAGTTGTTTACAAGTGATTGTGTTTGCGGGTTTAGAACCAACAGACAAGATAAGTCTGCAACCTCACACTCAAGTGCGACGCTACAAGCAAGGAGAGATTATTTTACATGAGGGCGATCGCCTTCCTACTAAGTTATATGCTGTAGTCAGTGGCACAATCCAAGTCACCAAAACAGCAAACATAGGTAAAGAAACGATTCTTCGCACACAGATATAAATTAATCGGTATCATTTAGATGTCTATCTGTGGTTTGCTAATTAGATAGTTTTAATATTTTTATTGGAGATAAAATATGTTAGCTTCAACTGATTTTAGCGGTTTATTTAACGAGCGCTTTTTCCGTAATTTTTTACCAATTCCAGCTGCTAATCAGATACCGTTAGGGTTTTTAACACCAGATTTTCAACTGCCAGACATCACTAACAGCACCTTGGTGAAATTGTCAACTTATAGAGGTAAGCAGCCAGTTGTACTGGCATTTACTCGTATTTTCACAGAAAAACTATATTGCCCCTTATGCTATCCGCATATTAAAGCTTTGAACGAGAATTATGAGCAATTTCAAAATCGGGGTATAGAACTTTTAATGATTACTAGCACTGATGAAAGGCAAAGTCAAATAGTTGTTAGAGATTTAGGTCTTAGGATGCCGTTATTAAGTGACCCTACTTGTCAGGTATTTCGTACTTATAAAGTTGGACAAGCCTTGGGAGCGCCTTTGCCAGCACAATTTGTATTAGATCAAGAAGGAAAACTTCGCTATAAGCATTTATTTTCCTTCTTGAATCATAATGCCAGTGTGGAGACATTGCTTGCACAATTGAACGGAAAAGCTCAGAATTAGATTGAGGAATATCAATAGAAAAAGAACGATCCTAAGGGGATAGCTTAGTGTGCGATCGCGACTAAGCTTTGCTGAAGCGATCGCGATCGTGCCGTTCGTCAAAATCGATGATTGGCCCCTTCGGCACAATTCGATTTGGATTAATCTCGGTCATACTCATGTAATAGCCGCGCTTGATATGGTCGAGATTGCAGGTTGCTTTGAACTCACCAAGCTGATATAAATCCTTTAGATAATTCCAGAGGTTCGGATAGTCGAGAATTCGCCGCAAATTGCACTTAAAGTGACTGTAATAGACTGAGTCGAAGCGATACAGCGTTGTAAACATACAAATATCAGCTTCCGTGAGGCGATCGCCACATAAATAGCGCTGCTTGTTCAGAATAGCTTCCCATCGATCTAAATTCTCGAAGAGTTCAGTTACCGCATCTTCGTAGGCTGCTTGCTCCCTCGCAAAACCAGCGCGATATACACCAGCATTAATTGGCATATAAATTGCATCGATCGTCTCATCAATCTTCTGTTGGAGATCGGGTGGGTATAAGTCTATTTTGCACGTTGATAAAGTAGCAAACTCTACATCAAACATCCGCATGATTTCGCGAGATTCGTTATTGACGATTGTTTGAGTTTGCTTATCCCACAACACCGGAACTGTGACTCGCCCTGTGTATTTGGGATCGGCTTTTAGGTAGATATCTTGTAAATATTGTGCGTGATTCACCGAGTCACCAATGGCTCCTGGTGCTTCAGAAAACATCCAGCCCTTGTCGCTCATCATCGGATCGACGATAGAGACTGAGATTGCATCATTTAACCCTTTGAGTTCTCGCATAATTAAGGTGCGATGCGCCCACGGACACGCCAAGGAAACGTAGAGGTGATAGCGTCCTGCTTCTGCCTTAAACCCGCTAGATCCATCTGCACTCACGCGATCGCGAAACGTTGTTGGTATCTCATGGAACTCACCACTGGGATCTGATTTATTTCCGTCTGTCGTCCATTTGCCTTCGATCATCATTCCTGATGCCATAATTCTCTCCTAAGCGTGATGGTGTAATTGTATTTCGGGTTGGTAAGGAGGAATCACCTTTTGGGCTATATCTAATTTCTAGAGAGGTTCAGTAAATATTGATCTAGTGGTCTATCGCATTAACCAATGAACAACACAATTTTACTTAATCATCTAACGGGCTAACAGTACTTATTTGAGACTTGCTTTATTGTCTGGTGTATCAAAAATCCTCCAATCTTGAATACCCTTGGTTTCAAAAATAGATTGAATGCGATGGATCTCGTCTTCTGTGCCTTCTACTATCACCAAGTAATTTCCTTGGGACACTCGCTCACTATAAAACCTGGCTTGCTCTCCAGGAATTCCCCAACCTACTAGTGCGCCGATGAGACCACCACCTGCTGCACCAAGTCCACTACCTAAAAGCGTGTTTGCCAAGAAAGCCCCTGCTGCTACGACCGGCCCAACTCCAGGAATGGTTAATGCAATCAAACCTTCTAATAAGCCCACTATACTTCCTGCTGCACTACCGGCGATCGCCCCTACTGTAGCAACTTCACCTGCTTTACTAGCAATGCTGTTACTTACATTAGCACCACCAAGTTGAGCCTTGCGTTCTTCATCTTTGGCAATTACGGAAACTTTATCCAAAGATAAGCCAGCTTCTCTAAGTTGCTTGAGAGCCTGTTCTACACCTTGAAGACTAGGAAATGTACCAACAGCATGTTTGTGTTGATCTAAAGCCATGTTTTCTCCTTGCAAAAATTACTAATCCAAATATTTATTGAAAATAAATAATGTGAATAGAATGTGACAAGCACAGCAATGCGACTCAATTAGGGAAGGTGCGGCTCCAAATCGGTATTGAAAGAACGCCCGTTACTGTCACTTTTTATTCACATTTGTTGCTCACATTCAAAGCAGGCAGTAGTATTCGGGAGCGATCGCTCTATAAACTTCTATTATCAGTGGGAGTCGAACTAATATGAAATTTGGTCAATGGATCGGCTTGCTAGCCTTGGTCGCTTCTGTATATATCCTTTGGCAAATCCGACGACTGATTTTGCTCTTATTTACGGCGATAGTATTAGCCACAGCATTAAATCAGCTTGTTCAACAACTGCAAAAATTACGGATTATTCGTTCTTGGGCTATTTTCTTAAGTATTTTTATCTTATTAACATTTTTTATCGGATTTTTCTGGTTGATTGTGCCTGCTTTTATTGAACAGTTTCAAGAACTTTTAGCACTTCTACCAACAGCAGGATTACGGCTGCAAGAGTGGATAAATTATCTAGTAAACTATCTAGAAAATCGTTTTGGAGGAGAATTACCAGATTTACCAGATATCAATAATTTGATTCAACAAATCCAACCTTTAGCAATGCAGTTCTTTACAAGAACTATTAACTTATTATCGACTTCTATTACTGCTGCTTTGGAATTTTTGTTAGTGTTAGTTTTGACGTTAATGCTGTTGACAAATCCTCAGCCATACCGCAATTTATTTGTAAGATTTTTTCCCTCATTTTACCGCGGACGAGTTGAGGAAATTCTCTCGCGCTGTGCAACTGGTTTAGGAAGTTGGACAGTGGGAGCTTTGATTGAAATGGTTTTTATCGCCGCTTTAAGTGGAATAGGTTTATGGATTTTGCAAGTACCACTAGCATTAGCCAACGCTATTTTGGCGGGCTTGCTCAATTTTATTCCGAATATCGGCCCTACTTTAAGTGTAGTATTTCCTATAACTGTTGCACTGCTAGACGCACCTTGGAAAGCAATAGCTGTTTTGATTCTGTATATCGTTATTCAGAACATTGAAAGTTACTGGTTGACTCCTACTGTCATGGCAAAACAGGTAGCATTATTACCTGCTGTAACCTTGACATCTCAAATTCTCTTCGCTACTTTGTTTGGAGCCTTGGGGTTATTAATGGCTATACCGCTGACAGTGGTTGCGAAAACTTGGTTAGAGGAAGTTTTATTTAAAGACGTTTTAGATAAGTGGCATCATGTTTAGATTTATTGCAAAAATTATATGCTATTTACAATAAAAATTTAAAATACTCAATTCAAACTTTCCAATGGTCGGGTAACGTTGGGGTGTCGCCATCCCGCAGTTCCCTAAGAAAAGCTTGTGACTGTTTCCAATCAAGCCGCTCAAGTCTCAGTAATTTACCGGTTGTTGAGTGTTGAAGAGGGTTTCTCTTTTAACGCACCTTAAGCTGGCACATTCAATATTGACAAAAAAGTAGATGTATGGATTGACACTGGCTAAAGCCGAGGGGATTCTTAGTTCATCGACTCGCCGTTAGACAGCAGATTCGCACCAACCACAGCTAAGGTGTTGGATATGGTCATCTAGATTTATCCGGCCGCGCAGTTTCTTTTTTTCCTCTCGGTTGAGTTGCTTGGGGTTTATTCTCTCTTGTATAAAATTCTCTCTTCTTCTGATAGATCAAAAGGTAATACCGATTTAATAAATGTTTACAACCCATCCTGATGTAGAGACGCGCCATGGCGCGTCTCTACAATGTCTATTTGTCGCATTATTTTTTCAAAATGGTATAAACCTATAGACTGATGAATAACTATATTTTGAGAGAGAAGCTAAATACAGAATCTTTGTCATTTTTTCGGGAGACAAAGACGAACCTCGCTAAGCATAATTGGGGCGATCGCGCTCAGTTTATTGGCGTGAACGAGCAGACTTATCCTGGCGACTGGCATCATTCACCCGCCACTACACTGAACTGAAGCAACTCAAGGGGCGTTACCCAATGCCAGAACCGCTAACGCTACAACAACTTGATAACTTTTTAGTACAAGCAGGCGATCGCTATCCGGTTCAATGGATTGACAATTTATAACACCATCACAGCCAACTTCAAGATTGTTGCGTAAGTCCTAAAAATCAAAGTTTCTTGGGAGTGCTATCTTCTGAGTGCAAGCATCTCCAGGCATCATAGAAGTTGAAGTATTAAAAGAGCAGCTTTAAATGACTATTTACTTTTACAAAGCTTACGAACCTTATGGCTGTTTTTCTAACTTTTCTCCGCATGGGATTAAAATCCAGGGTACATACTGGTCCACAGTAGAGCATTATTATCAAGCCCAAAAATTTGTGGGAACTCCAGATGCGGCGATCATACCTGCGATCCATGCTGTCCAGACGCCAGAAGAAGCTGCGGCATTGGGGCGTTGCTGCACCCGTAAAGTCCGTTTAGATTGGGAAGAGGTAAAAACTAAAGTCATGCGAGAAGCTGTACTCAAAAAGTTTCTTACCCATGCTGATATTAGAGAAGTTCTTCTAAGCACGGGCGAGCAACTGCTAGTGGAAAACTCTCCAATCGATTACTTTTGGGGTTGTGGTGCAGAAAAAACTGGTCAAAACTATCTCGGTAAAATCCTCATGAGCGTACGAGAAGAAATTCGCAAGTTATCCTTGCTCTCTGTAATTTCCGAATAATATCTGTCTTTTTTTTGCGAAATTTTCATACAAGTGTTGCGACGACAGGGGAATGGTGACATTCCCTAAGTCCTCAAACTTTAAGTCAATTCGCTATTTTTACTTAACAATCCTGTTAACTTTATCTACGGCAATCTCTGTCACCTCGTCAATAGTCGTATCTTTATATAGATGTGATGTTATCCGCCATAAACCGAGTTAGCATAAATCGCTAGTTGCGATCGGTTTTTCAGATTTAGGCGGTTCAGCAGGTGAGTGACATGAGTTTTGACTGTCCCTTCTGAAATATAAAGTTGCTGGGCGATTTCACGATTTGTAGAACCAATCGCAATCAAGCGCAATACATCTTGTTCGCGATCGGTGAGAAAGTCCAATTTTGGCTCCGGTAATTTCGGGCTTGCAGGTTCTGAAGCTTGGACTTTAGTGATTATCTTTTCCAACAATCCTGGCCCCATTTGGGTGTATCCTTTATGGACAAACCGAATCGCTTGTGCCAATTCTTCAGACGGCATATCTTTGAGTAAATAGCCCTTTGCTCCTGCTCTCATTGCATCGGCAATATATTCATCATCATCAAACGTGCTAAGGACTATCACTTTAGTATTTGGAAACTGCTCGGAGATAATGCTAGTAGCAACTCTGCCGTCCATCACAGGCATACGCACATCCATTAATACAACATCTGGCTGTAACGCTTTTACCTGAGCGATCGCGTTTTCGCCATTATCCGCAGTTCCCACAACTTCCAAATCAGGCTCTAAACTTAGCATAGCCCTGATACCGTCTCGAATGAGAGTCTGATCATCTACGAGTAACAGACGAATCATATGGAAGTGCATTTAACTTTTGCAGGAGTACTACCCTAGTGTAGAACTCTGTCTCCATGATGCATAGTCAAGGACGAATTGAATTTCAGCGCAACTAGCAAGCATTACTCATTCGGCTGCAAACAAGAATTTAAAGGAATGGAATTCTCATCTGCTACCTCTGACCTTAGTCGTAGGAACATTTACTTATTGAATCAACGAAAGTCAGAGCGAGCTTATTTATTTCGTTGAGATGAGAGTATAGACGTTTTTCAGATGTTTATCTCTTATTGAAATTCTACTATGAATACAGTTGCGAAGGCAACGAAGCAGAGGCGACCAAAAAATAAATTCAAATGGTTAAAAACTTCTGCTTTTATCGACAGGTAAACAACACACGAACAACACACAAACACGAGGTAAATTATGTCTAACGAAATCAACAAAGTGGAATTGTCTGAGCAAGAATTGGATGCAGTCGCTGGTGGCACAGATGTAATTGGTGCCGATTTACTCGCTCAGAGCAACCTCAATGCTTTCAGCCAAGACAAGAAAGTAGCTACACAGTTTGGTGCAGCTAATGCACAAGGAGCTTTCGGTGGTAACGTAGCTGCAACTGAAGACATAGATGCTCTTTCTGCTCAAAACCAAATCATCAAAT
>NZ_JACAEU010000145.1:0-43374 GCF_013388695.1 Fischerella sp. | reverse complement strand
CTTACGGGTACTCTGCCTTAAGCCGCCCTGCGGGCGTCTACATGGGGGACTCACCGGCCCCCACGACCGACAGGGAGTGGGGATTGGGGGCTTCGGGGTCCCCTCTGGGGTTGGGGGAGGAACCCCCTTTGGAGCGCGCTGGCTCACCAATTACCAACTAAAGCCTATGCAAATTATCTATTTGTTACTGCTTGCCTTAATGGTTGTAGGCATCATCGGCTCTGTAGTTCCTGCTATCCCAGGTGCTAGCTTAATTTTAATTGCTATTATTATCTGGGGATTTGTAAAGGGTTCCTTTGCCGATGTTAGTACGCCGTTAATTGTTACAGGTGTAGTTTTAATCCTTAGTATCGCAGTAGACTGGCTAGCTGCTTACTTAGGTGCAAAAAAAGCAGGTGCTAGCAATTGGGGGCAAATAGGAGCAATTATCGGTTTAATTGCGGGATTTTTAGGATTATTGCCAGCTTTACCAGTAGGAGGGCCCTTATTAGGAATACTAATCGGGCCTCTCTTAGGAGCAATTATCGGTGAATTCCTGTACCGAAGAAATTTAGTTCTAGCTGTGAAAGCAGGTATAGGAATTGTAGTCGGTAGTGTAGTTGGTAACTTAATTCAGGGATTATTAGCGATCGCAGCAGTTGTAGTTTTCCTAGTCACAACTTGGCCCCAAGTATTTGGCACTTAATACAAAATTACATAAATTCGCACACGAAATGCACTAAGACTCTGCGAGCCTCTGCGTTTCCCTCCGCGTTCCTCTGCGTTTCAAATAGCATAGGGGCGCACAGTCAGTCGTGCGTCCCTACTTTTGCTATTGACCAATGACTAAACCGTACTTAACTGTTTTTCTTGCTGAGGATTAGCTTCTGGTCCATCAGCTTCAGAAGGCGGAACTAACTGCCAAAACTTAGGCAAAAATTCTTGCCAGTTTTCCAGAATCATCCTCGCCTTAGCCGAATCCGTGCGATCGCGGTGAGTTGCGATTAACTCCTTGAGTTGCTTTTCACCAGCTGCTGTCATCACTCGTTGAATTTTCACAATTTCCTGGTTGACTAACTCAGGGAAAGTACCGTCTTCATCCAAGAAGTACGCTAATCCACCAGTCATCCCAGCGCCAACGTTACGTCCAACTTTGCCCAAGACGACAATCACGCCACCAGTCATGTATTCACAGCAGTGATCGCCTGCTCCCTCAATCACAGCCGTACCATTAGAGTTCCGTACGGCAAAGCGTTCGCCAGCTAAACCGTTGGCAAACAACATTCCACCAGTCGCACCGTAAAGGCAGGTATTGCCAATAATCACGTTTTGTGCGGGGTCATAGGTAGCATTTGCAGGCGGCTTAATAATAATTTCACCACCGTTCATACCTTTACCGACGTAATCGTTCGCTTCCCCTTCCAAGGTGAGAATCATACCAGGCAGGTTGAAAGCGCCAAAGCTTTGTCCTACACTTCCTTGGAAGTTGAGGTTTATTTGCCCTGCAAAGCCATTGTCACCGTATTGGGACGCGATCGCTCCTGCTAGGCGTGCGCCCACAGTCCGATCGGTGTTGACAACAGCCACAGTCTTAGTCACAACAGCATGGTTGGCGATCGCTGCTTGAATGTCGGGATCGCTAAGTAATTGGTCATCCAACACTGCGCCGTTGTTGTGAACTTCTTCATGCACCAACCAACTGCGATTTTCTTTCGCATTTGGTAGCTGTAGCAAACAATCAAGGTTCAATGCCCGTGTCTTGTTAAAATGTACACCTTGGCGCACCTTCAACAAATCGGCACGTCCAACTAATTCCGACAGCGTTCGATAACCGAGTTTTGCCAATAAGCTGCGTACTTCCTCAGCAATAAAATAGAAGAAGTTAACTACGTGTTCTGGGATACCCGTAAACCGTTTCCGCAGTTCTTCTTTTTGAGACGCAACACCTACAGGACAGTTATTGGTGTGGCAAATCCGCGCCATAATACAGCCTTCGGCAATCATGGCGATCGAACCGAAACCAAATTCTTCTGCTCCCATCAATGCGCCCATCAGCACATCCCAGCCACTCTTGAACCCGCCATCCACGCGCAAAATGACGCGATCGCGCAGGCTGTTTTCCATCAGAACGCGATGCACTTCAGTTAAGCCGAGTTCCCACGGAGAGCCCGCGTGCTTAATCGAACTTAGAGGTGATGCTCCCGTACCACCATCGTGACCGGAAATCTGAATGATATCAGCGTTAGCCTTAGCCACACCCGCAGCGATCGTACCGATACCGATTTCTGCAACTAGCTTCACCGACACTTGTGCTTTCGGGTTGATTTGATGCAAGTCAAAAATCAACTGGGCCAAGTCTTCAATCGAATAGATATCGTGGTGCGGTGGCGGTGAAATTAACGTCACACCAGGTTTGGAACGCCGCAGCATGGCAATATAAGGACTGACCTTTTTCCCTGGTAATTGTCCGCCTTCCCCTGGTTTCGCACCTTGGGCGATTTTGATTTCAATTTGTTTGGCACTCATCAGGTACTCTGGCGTCACACCAAAGCGTCCCGAAGCGACTTGTTTGATCGCGCTGGAAGCGGTATCACCGTTTCGCAATCCTTTTAAGTGAGCGAGGGTGGGCGAGTGACCAGTTTCATCGACATCATTCAAGACTGTGAAACGTACTGGATCTTCGCCGCCTTCCCCAGAGTTAGATTTACCGCCAATGCGGTTCATGGCGATCGCCAAAGTTTCATGAGCTTCCCGCGATAACGCCCCCAAAGACATACCGCCTGTACAGAAGCGCTTGACGATCTCGCTCACCGATTCTACTTCCTCAATCGGAATGGGAGCGCGATCGCTTTGGAAGTCGAGCAAATCCCGCAATGCTGTCAAAGGTCTGTCTTGCAGGTACTTCTTGTACACTTCGTAGTGGTCGTAATTCTTGCCGTCAACAGCCTTATGCAATGCTTTCGACAGTTCGGGGCTATTCATGTGGTATTCGCCACCGGGACGATACTGGACAAAGCCGAGGTTTTCTAACTTCTTGGTTGTCAGTTCTGGGAAAGCCTTGCTGTGGAAACACAGCACTTCTTGCGCCAAGTCGCTGACACTCAAACCACCGATACGGGAAGTCGTACCCTTAAATGCCAGTTCTAGCAAATCCCCGCCGATACCAATAGCCTCAAATATTTGCGCTGCTTGATAGCTCGATAGCAGCGAAATTCCCATTTTCGAGAGGATTTTCAGCAAACCAGCTTCTACTGCTTGGCGATAGTTGCCTATAGCTTGCTCTAGAGTGAGGGTAGCAATTTTACCCCGCTCCATAAACTGTTGCGTTTTGGGATCTGCCCACCAATCATACACTGTATCCAAAGCCATGTACGGGCAAACTGCCCCAGCGCCGTAGCCAATTAAACAAGCAAAGTGATGGGTACTCCAGCATTGAGCCGTATTGACCACTAGGGACGCTTTCATCCGCAGTCCCTCATCGATGAGGTGATGGTGTACCGCGCCTACAGCCAACAGGGGAGGAATATAGGAGTATTCGGAACCGATCCCCCCTTCGCCCCCCGAATTTCGGGGGGTTGGGGGGATCTTGTCACTCAGAATTAAAATCTTTGCACCTGAGCGCACCGCCTCCGCCGCTTTTGCTTGCAAAGATTTAACTGCGGTCTTTAACCCTTCTGGGCCGTTAGCAATGACAAACAGCGTAGACAACTCAACAGCGGCAAAATCTGACTGCTTAATTGCCTCTAATTCTGCTTCTGTCAGTACTGGCGATTCTAATTTCAGCCTGCAAGCATATTCTGGCTTGGGATCTAACAAATTACCCCGCTCACCAAGTTCGACTTTTAAGGACATCACCAACTTTTCCCGTAGGGGATCGATGGCGGGGTTCGTCACCTGAGCAAAGCGCTGTTTGAAATAGTCGTACAGCAAGTGGGGTTTCTCTGACAGAACCGCTAAAGGAATATCATCACCCATGCAGAAAGTCGGCTCTTTGCCTTCCATTGCCATTGGCTGAATCACCATTTCTACATCTTCTGTGGTGTAGCCAAAGGCAACTTGATGCTGCAACAAAGTTTGCCTGTCGATTTTAGTTGTTGTTGGTTGTTGGGTGTTGGTTGTTTGGAGTCCATTACCGTTGTCATTTGTCAAATTTCCTTTGCCATTGACTAATGACAAATGACCATTGACCAAGGACTTAAGTTCTTGACGGTGCTGTCGCAACCATTCTCCATAGGGTTGTCGTTTAGCAACGCGCTGCTTAATTTCCCAGTTCTTCAGTACCTCATGAGTTTCCAAGTCCACGGCGATCATTTGCCCTGGCCCAAGTCTACCTTTTTCAATGATGTTGGCTTCGTTTACTTCCACAACACCAGCTTCAGAAGCAACGATGATGTGATCGTCTTTGGTGATGCAGTAACGAGCCGGTCTTAAACCATTGCGATCTAGTGTTGCACCAACCTTTAGTCCATCGCCGAATACCAAAAGTGCTGGCCCATCCCATGCTTCTTGCAGACCGCTGTAGTATTCATAGAAATCGACAATCTCAGGATAATTACGCAATTCCGGCTGATTTTGGTAAGCCTCTGGAACCATAATCATTAGAGCTTCCAGGGGGCTGCGTCCTGACCGTACCAGTAACTCTAGAACGTTATCTAAAGTTGCAGAATCGCTATTATCAATATGGACAAATGGCTTAAGTTCTTCTAAGCGAAGGCCCCACACTGGATGCTCCAAAATTGCTTGTCTGGCTGTCATCCAGTTGATATTGCCCAATAGGGTATTGATTTCGCCGTTGTGACCCAAAAGCCGCATTGGTTGCGCCAACGGCCATTTGGGCATGGTGTTGGTGCTAAAGCGGCGGTGATATACAGCAAAAGCGCTTTGATAAGCTGGGTTTTTTAAATCAAGATAAAAGTCACCCAAGACCGCAGAACGCACCATGCCTTTGTAAACGATTGTGCGGCTGGACAGGGAACAGATGTAAAATTCTTCAGACCAGTTTTGATTGTGATTGCGAATTGCTTTAAAAATTCGACGACGCGTGATATACAATTGCCTTTCGAGTTCGTCGCCACTGTTGTCTTGGGAGGCTACGAAAACTTGTTCAATTTGGGGTTGATTTTCTCTAGCTTGCACTCCCAGTAAATTCGGCTGTACTGGCACTTCTCGCCAACCCAGTACAGTCAATTTTTCCTCAGTTGCTACTTGCTCAACTGTAGCCTTAGTTTTTTGTGCTGCTTGTGGGTTTTGTGGTAAAAATATCATTCCCACAGCGATATTGTTACCAGTAGGGAGTTGCATTCCTCGTGCCGTGAATTCTTTTTGGAACAACTCCCACGGAATCGCGGTCAAGATTCCTGCGCCATCACCAGAGTCTTGATCGGCACTACAACCTCCTCGGTGTTCCAGACAAGTTAAAGCCGCTAAGGCTTTTGACACAATTTCATGACTAGGATGATTGTGACGGTGGGCAATAAAACCTACACCACAGGCATCTCGTTCTTCTACCAACCACCTTTGTCCTTGGTAGGTACACCTTGAAGAAGTACCTGTAAATCTAATTTCCTGGTCTTGATTCACCGATTTTTTATTCATAGACTATCCCTGTCATCTTGAGGTTAAAATTTTGCCGCCAACAGTGAGAAAAATTTTCTAAATGAACCGATGAAGAAAATCACAAATAACCGAAATTTAGGGAAAAAAAATTTTAACTTCGGGTTGACTTTTGTTCTACCCGTGTTAAAATCTATGCGTCATTTTTTATGTGTTTTTGCTGAGTCAAGCAAACGAGAGTTTGCTCGAACAGTGTTCTATTTATATCGCGAAGCTATGTACTCCCTCAATGCCCTTTTCCCAAACGCAAGTAATAAACGAGGTACAGCATCTTTTGGCTGACCTAAAAAAAGCTGAAACTCTAGGCTTTATTTACTTTATAAAACTACAATTATCCTGATTCAGCGAAAAAAGCAGCGTATTAAACTATATCCCCATTTGACGATTCCTAAAATATTTCTGGAGTTACTCCCTAGATTGCTACCGATCGCGTTTGTCACTTCATTGCTACTAACCAAATCTCACTTAAGTAGCAAGTATTCAGTGAGATTGGCTTCTCTGAATTCAACTTTTAAGCTTCAGGATGCTGTCATGTTTGGTTTAAACCAGGGTGATTAAGCACACCCAAAGCCAGATTCATAGTGGCAAAACTGCTTGTTGTGTTCAACAAGAGACAAAAATCCCATCTATACATTATCACGTTAGCGTTCAAAACTTAGGTCATTATTTTTTGATATTTCAGAAAATTAGTTAGTTTGTGCGTTAGTTAATAGTATTCAGCAATACTTAGTCACTTATGGTAGAAGTGTCGAATTTTTGCCGACCAGAAGGCAATATAGTTTCAAAGCAGGTCAATAGCAGATTTGTCAAGGTTTTGGTATCGCCAGTCGTTTTTTCATTACTGTGCTTAACGGCTAATTATGATTTTGCGATCGCCAGTACAAGCGTCCCAAATTCGTCAACCACTCAGAAAGAACTTTTTCAGGCGAGGATTGCCCAGTCCCCGATTGAGCCTAAACCAATATCAACGCCGAGTCCAAAACTGCCTGCACCTGCTTTAAAGGGGGTAACATTCTATGGTAATCAAATTTCTGTTAATGGTCGAATTTTTTCAGGAGCGTGGTTGCAGCGACGCCTCAAAGCAGGTCAGTTAACAACTCATATCAGCGATGGGGCACTCAGGCAATTTATTGGAGCAGATTTACTAAATAGTAGCAGTCCCGTCCGACAGCCCATACAGTGGTATTCTTCCCTCACCCAACCACTGACTTTAGCAAGCATATTAGTGGGAGGATATCGCTATTTAGATATTACTCAATTTGCCAAAACATCTGCATGGCAGCTGCAAGTTCAGGGTAACACCTTGATAATATCCACACCCAACGCGAAACTCACAGATATTAGTCAAGGTAAAGAATCATTTGGAGAGCGCATCATTGTCAATTTAGATCGCCCTACTCCCTGGCAAATTACCCAAGAGTTACCAGTCAAAAAAAATCAGCCCCTACCCGACGATCCCAATAACCCAGTTCCCAAACCTTCCTCGCCAACAACTAGAGAGTGGACAATTACCCTCAATGGCATTGCCGATCCGGTTTTAATCCAGCGTTATACACCACCTCCACCACCTCCGCCACCGGCCATAGAAAATATTCCCATTCCTTTACCATCTCCAGAAAACCAATTGAAGCAGATGGTTCTAGGAAATGACGGAACAGGAGTAAACAGAGAAAATACTTTACCATCTTTCCCTCCTCCTCCATCTTCTCCATCTCTGGAACCCCCCGCACCACTTCCCTTACCTCCACTAATCAAGCAAGTGGAGGTAGTCAACAACCAAACGTTAATTCGTCTGGAGGTTCCCATCGGTTTAGCACCTCTAGTTAGCACTTTACCGAACCCCAACCGCCTGATTATTGATGTTCGACCCGATGCGATGGTGCAACGTTCGATTAATTGGGCACCGGGATTAAACTGGCGACAGCAGTTTGTGCAATTAGGTCAAGAACGCTTTCCTGTTGTTTGGTTAGAAGTGAATCCTCGCACTGTTGGGATCAACATAAAACCGATTCTGACGAACTCCGGCACCCTTGTGGGAACTGCTCCGATTATGCAAACGGCACAACAGCAATTAGCGGTAGCAGCGATTAATGGTGGTTATTTTAACCGTAATAATCGATTACCTTTGGGTGCGATTCGTCGGGATGGTCAGTGGTTGTCAAGTCCGATTTTGAACCGAGGTGCGATCGCCTGGAATGATTCTGGACAATTTTATATGGGTCGTCTGACTCTTTTGGAAAATCTGATTATCCCTCACAACCAGAAATTGCCGATTGTTTCTCTCAATAGCGGCTACGTCCAAAGTGGCATAGCCCGTTACACCCCTGCGTGGGGAGCAAGTTATCATCCCTTAACCGACAACGAAATTATCCTCGTTGTCCAGAAAAACCAAGTTACCAATCAATTACAAGGAGGCAAAGCAGGTCAAGTTTCTATCCCTATTCCTCAGGATGGATATTTGCTTGCCTTACGTAGTAATGCTGTCAATAGTGCCTTAGTCTTGCCTATCGGTTCTTCAGTTCGCATCGACAATTCTACCTATCCTGACGAATTTAACAGTTATCCACATATCTTGGGAGCAGGGCCACTGCTAGTGCTAAATCGCCAAATCGTCCTCGATGGTAAAGGCGAAAAGTTCAGCGATGCCTTCATTGCCCAAAAAGCTGTCCGTAGCGCCATCTGCACAACTGCAACAGGCAACCTTACGATCGCTGCTGTGCACAATCGTGTAGGGGGTGCTGGGCCTACATTGGCAGAACACGCACGGTTAATGCAGCAAATGGGATGCGTGAATGCTTTGAATTTGGATGGCGGTAGTTCAACTAGTCTTTATTTAGGAGGACAACTTCTAGATCGTTTTCCTAACACGGCTGCTCGTGTTCATAATGGCATAGGAATTTTCTTGCAACCCAG
Organism: Fischerella sp.; assembly: GCF_013388695.1. NCBI lineage: Bacteria > Bacillati > Cyanobacteriota > Cyanophyceae > Nostocales > Hapalosiphonaceae > Fischerella > Fischerella sp. Next base: position 34,869 of record NZ_JACAEU010000145.1, on the reverse strand, counting down.
TCGGTAAAGAGGACACGGAGATGGGGAGGTGGGCAGATGGGGTGATGGGGAGAATAACCACTAACTACTGTACGGGCGGGTTTAGAAGATAAAATATCGGTTTGAACCGAAAGATAATCAACAAAACCCGCCCCTACTAACTACTAACCACTAACTACTAACCAATAACCAATGACTATTCACCAGCTTTTTAAAGCTATGTAAAAGTTGCCACTTGAGTTCATGAAGACTTGATATAGATATAGTAGTGACAACGGTTATCGATTACACACTAGCTTGTGATTTTGCTATGTTTGGCAGAGGCGGACTAAATTGCTAATTTATACGGTTGCAACATAGCGCCATATTTTTCCATCAATGGTTAAGAGTACTAACGGTTTGTTATGTCTCCAAATGAGGTAACTATGGCTCAAATTCAAGAAACAACACAAACTCATGCGCTACCTTTGCCTCCAGCCGTCACCCCCAGAGGTGTTGCAGCAACAGAACTGCGCCCTTGGGGTTCTTTTACGGTTTTGGAAGAAGGGCGCGGATATAAAATTAAGCGCATCGAAGTTAAGCCCGGACACCGCCTTAGCCTGCAAATGCATCATCATCGCAGCGAACACTGGATCGTGGTATCTGGTACTGCTCGGGTGATTTGTGGCGATCAAGAAGTGCTGTTAAGCAATAACCAGTCTACCTATGTACCTCAATGCACAGCTCATCGCTTAGAGAATCCTGGTGTGATTCCCTTGGTATTAATTGAAGTACAAAACGGCGAATACTTGGGCGAGGATGATATTATCCGCTTTCAAGACGATTACGCCCGTACTAAAGAAGATTAAAATTACAACAGCCAAGTATTAGATTCAATTAGTCGCAAAAATCGCGTTGTTGGCTTTAAGGTAAAAACAGAATATTTTTTTCTGGTGTAAACCTTATTTGCTAACCCCTTTACGCAGTATAGTCCTGAAGTGACGTAATAACAGTTTACCAGTAAGCATTGTTAATTAACCCTGTCTGTATTATATAAGATGGGGTTTTCAATTTTATAAAGAATTCCATGCTTCATCTGAGTCAAGCAGCCGTAAGTGAAATCGCACGATTAAAGTCTAAACAGCCAAATTTCCTGGTTAGATTGGCTGTTAAACCCGGAGGTTGTTCTGGGTGGTACTACGATATGTCCTTTGATGAAACACTCAAAAGCGGCGATCGCACCTTTGAGTGTAATGGCATTCAAGTAATCATAGACGCTGAAAGTCTAGATTATGTGAATGGTTTGACTGTGGATTATTCTGAGGATCTTATGGGCGGTGGATTTCGCTTCCATAACCCTCAAGCAACTGCTACTTGTGGTTGTGGTAATTCTTTTTCTATTAGTCAAGAGTTAGTAGTTAGTGGTTAGTGGTTAAGAGCCAATGACTAACTACTATCTACTAACTACTATCTACTAACTACTAACTATCAACAAAAAACAATTGACATAAAACCATAAAAAAAGATATAATCAGGATTTGTTGTTAAAAGTTAGACTATAAGCAGCTTCACGCGCTGTAACTCATGCCAACAATACAGCAGCTAATACGTAACGAACGCGAAAAAGCGCGTCAGAAAACCAAGTCCCCAGCTCTGAAGCAATGCCCGCAACGTCGGGGCGTTTGTACCAGAGTATACACGACCACACCGAAGAAACCTAACTCGGCTCTGCGTAAAGTAGCAAGGGTGCGACTAACATCTGGTTTTGAAGTCACAGCTTACATTCCAGGAATTGGTCACAACTTGCAAGAACACTCTGTTGTAATGATTCGTGGCGGTCGGGTCAAGGACTTACCAGGCGTGAGATACCACATTATTCGTGGAACTTTAGATACAGCTGGAGTCAAAGACCGCAAGCAAGGTCGCTCCAAGTATGGAACCAAGCGTCCGAAACAATAGAGCTAACGCGGTTAATCGCGTGCTGGCTCGATTAATCGCGTTTAAGCATTAACTCTGCTATAAACCAAAAAATTGGTGTCAGCAAAGCAGTATTAGCAAAAAAAGTCCGAACAGTAGCTTTTATTTGCTATTGGGTAGAAGGCTAATCTTAAAGGTAAATCATCAATTATTGAAGTGCCTGTTTGTAAAAACGAAGAGAAAGTCCACCCTTTGCAGGGATTTATATTATATAGTCCTGCTGCTCCAAAAAACTTGTTGGTAGAATTTAGTTGAGTACCGTGAAACACACGGGAATTAATGCTTTAAAAGCTAGTTACAGGCCAATGGGTTTCTATGGGTAAGGCTAGGCGTATCAGTTAAGGTCTGAACGAGAGTTGTTACTCACAGGCACTCTGATTCCAACAATGTCACTCCTTACAGGTGTGGGAGTGTCAAATCAATCAAGTTAAATTAGTAAAGCCTTACCTACACCCTGCTTGTTTGTTGCGAGTGTAGGAAATTTTTAGAATGCTGTTAGCGACAGCAGCATTTTAAATTAGCTATTAAGGTATATAATATATGTCGCCTTGTATGTCTAGTTGAGGGCAGCAAGTAAAGGGGTCAGCATCGCTACGATTGTGGTAGTGAAAGAGCTGTCCGAACGCAAATCATCTAGTTCTTAAATCCGAATTAAGGTTAAAGTATGTCTCGTCGTGGTGTTACTCAAAAGCGCCCAGTTCCGGCTGACTCAGTTTATAACAGTCGTCTAGTAAGCATGATGATCCGTCGGGTGATGCGTAGTGGCAAAAAGTCACTTGCTGCACGGATTGTTTATGAGGCGTTGAAAAATATTGAGGCACGGATAGGAAGCGATCCATTAGAAACTTTTGAAAGAGCAGTACGGAATGCAACGCCTTTAGTAGAAGTAAAAGCTCGGCGAGTAGGTGGTGCTACCTACCAAGTACCAATGGAAGTGCGGGCTGAGCGCGGTACATCCCTAGCGCTGCGTTGGCTGGTACAGTTTGCTCGCCAACGCTCAGGTCGGACAATGGCTGGCAAGCTAGCTCAGGAATTGATGGATGCTGCCAATGAAACAGGTAGTGCAATTCGCAAACGCGAAGAAACGCACCGGATGGCGGAAGCGAACAAGGCCTTTGCACATTATCGTTATTAATTAGCAGACGCGCGATCGCGCGTCTGTACAAGAGCGACATTAATTATTGTGTATTTACAAAAAAAATGACGGTTTCCCGAAAAAGATAGAATCTTAACAAAGTGTAATATACAAGATATCATGAGGCGAAAAGTATAGGAGGCAGCTGTGGCACGTACGAACCCGCTAGACAGGGTACGCAATATCGGTATTGCGGCGCATATAGATGCGGGCAAGACAACAACAACAGAGAGAATATTATTTTACTCTGGCATTATTCACAAAATTGGTGAAGTCCATGAAGGAACCGCTGTCACGGACTGGATGGAACAGGAGCGGGAGCGGGGAATCACTATTACAGCTGCTGCCATTAGCACCAGCTGGAAAGATCATCAAATTAACATTATCGACACTCCAGGACACGTAGACTTCACAATTGAAGTTGAACGTTCCATGCGGGTTTTGGATGGTGTAATCACAGTTTTATGTTCTGTAGGTGGTGTGCAACCGCAAACTGAAACGGTGTGGCGCCAGGCAGACCGCTATAAAGTGCCGCGTATTGTTTTTATCAATAAAATGGATCGCACTGGCGCAAACTTCTACAGAGTTTACGAACAAGTGCGCGATCGCCTACGGGCTAACGCTATCCCCATTCAACTACCGATCGGTAGCGAAAGTGAATTTCTAGGTATAGTTGACCTAGTAAGAATGCGGGCATATATCTACAACAACGACCAAGGAACAGATATCCAAGAGCAAGATGTTCCCGCAGACATGCAGGATTTGGTCGAAGAATACCGCACCAAGCTGATTGAGGCGGTAGCGGAAACGGATGATGCGTTGATGACTAAGTACTTCGAGGGAGAAGAACTCACCGAAGACGAAATCCGTGCAGCTCTGCGTAAAGGCACTATTGCTGGTACGATTGTGCCCTTGCTTTGTGGTTCAGCCTTCAAAAACAAAGGTGTACAGTTACTACTCGATGCAGTGGTAGATTACCTGCCAGCACCTCCCGACGTACCCGCAATTCAAGGTACATTGCCTAATGGCGAAACTGTAGAACGCCACGCTGATGATAACGAGCCTCTTTCAGCGCTCGCGTTCAAGATTATGGCCGATCCTTACGGTCGTCTAACCTTCGTTCGCGTCTATTCTGGCATTCTCAAAAAAGGTAGCTACGTCCTGAATGCCACCAAGAACAAGAAAGAACGAATTTCTCGTCTGGTGGTTTTGAAGGCGGATGACCGGATTGACGTAGATGAACTCAGAGCAGGCGATTTGGGAGCTGCCCTGGGCTTAAAAGATACCTTGACAGGTGATACCCTCACAGATGAAGGTTCACCAGTGATTCTGGAATCACTTTTTATTCCAGAGCCTGTCATCTCGGTCGCGGTTGAGCCCAAAACCAAGAACGACATGGACAAATTGTCCAAAGCTCTGCAATCTCTCTCGGAAGAAGATCCCACCTTCCGTGTCAATGTCGATCCGGAAACCAACCAAACCGTAATTGCTGGAATGGGAGAGTTGCACCTGGAAATTCTGGTAGACCGGATGTTGCGCGAATTTAAGGTAGAAGCTAATGTTGGTGCGCCGCAAGTAGCTTACCGCGAAACCATTCGCAAACACGTCAACAGAATAGAAGGTAAATTTATCCGCCAAAGTGGTGGTAAAGGTCAGTACGGTCATGTTGTCATTGACCTAGAGCCAGGAGAACCGGGAAGCGGCTTTGAATTCGTCTCCAAGATTGTTGGCGGTGCTGTACCCAAAGAGTACATCTCGCCAGTAGAAGCAGGTATGAAAGAAACCTGCGAATCGGGTATTCTAGCTGGATATCCGCTAATTGACGTCAAAGCCACGCTGGTCGATGGGTCTTACCATGAAGTGGACTCCTCGGAAATGGCCTTCAAAATCGCTGGCTCAATGGCAATGAAAGAAGCTGTAATGAAAGCTTCACCTGTTCTGTTAGAGCCTATGATGAAAGTTGAGGTTGAAGTTCCCGAAAACTTCCTTGGGGATGTGATGGGCGACCTCAATTCCCGTCGCGGGCAAATTGAGGGGATGGGTTCCGAGCAGGGTATCGCCAAAGTGACTGCAAAAGTCCCATTGGCAGAAATGTTTGGCTACGCCACTGACATCCGGTCGAAGACTCAAGGTCGAGGCATCTTCTCAATGGAATTTAGCCACTACGAAGAAGTACCTCGCAACGTGGCTGAGGCTATCATTGCTAAAAGCAAAGGGAACGCTTAATTAAAAAAGGAAACGAGCATTCATGGCACGCGCAAAGTTTGAAAGGACTAAACCCCACGTTAATATCGGTACTATTGGCCACGTTGACCACGGTAAAACCACGTTAACGGCAGCCATCACTATGACCTTGGCAGCTATGGGTCAGGCTGTGGCTAAGGGCTACGATCAAATTGATAACGCTCCTGAGGAAAAAGCACGGGGTATTACCATCAATACAGCTCACGTTGAGTATGAAACCCAAAAGCGGCACTATGCTCACGTAGACTGTCCTGGACACGCTGACTATGTGAAGAATATGATCACTGGTGCTGCCCAGATGGATGGTGCTATTCTCGTGGTTTCTGCTGCTGATGGTCCTATGCCCCAAACCCGTGAACACATCCTGCTGGCAAAGCAGGTAGGTGTTCCCAGCCTGGTTGTCTTCTTAAATAAGGAAGACATGGTGGACGATGAAGAACTGCTGGAGTTGGTGGAACTGGAAGTCCGGGATCTACTATCTAGCTACGATTTTCCCGGTGACGACATCCCCATAGTCAAAGGTTCTGGTCTACAGGCGTTGGAAGTCATGACTTCTAATCCAAAAACTCAGCGGGGTGAGAATAAGTGGGTAGATAAAATCTACGAACTGATGGACGCTGTAGATTCCTACATCCCCACTCCAGAGCGCGATGTAGATAAGCCTTTCTTGATGGCTGTAGAAGACGTATTCTCGATCACAGGTCGCGGTACAGTAGCCACCGGACGTATTGAGCGGGGTAAAGTCAAAATCGGCGATAACGTGGAACTGGTTGGCATTAGACCCACTCGTGCTACAACCGTAACCGGGATCGAGATGTTCAAGAAGAGCCTTGAAGAAGGTATGGCTGGGGATAACGCCGGACTACTGTTGCGCGGTATACAAAAAACAGATATTGAACGGGGCATGGTACTTGCTAAGCCTGGTTCTATCACTCCGCACACCCAATTTGAAGGTGAAGTGTATGTTTTGACGGAAAAAGAAGGCGGTCGGAAAACCCCCTTCTTCGCAGGCTATCGTCCTCAGTTCTACGTGCGGACAACCGACGTAACTGGCACTATCAAGTCCTTTACCTCCGATGATGGCAGTGCTGCGGAAATGGTCATGCCCGGAGACCGCATCAAAATGACCGTGGAACTGATCAACCCGATCGCTATTGAGCAAGGAATGCGCTTCGCTATTCGTGAAGGTGGTCGTACCATCGGTGCTGGCGTTGTTTCCAAAATCCTTAAATAACATCTCTTTACCTTAGTTAAAAAAGGAGCAGAGATGGTATAATGCCACTCTGCTCCTTTTGCTTCCCTCAGGAAAAAAGATAGAGAAGTAGGGGAAGTAGGGAAAGTAAAGGAAAGTGGGCATTAGCTCCCCCTAATCCATTCATTCTCTCTACTCCCCTTAATCTTGTGCTGATCGCACCTCTTAAGTACAACTCATCAAACAGAACCAGGAAAATTTAAAATGGCTACTCTACAGCAGCAAAAGATTAGAATTCGCTTACAGGCTTTTGACCGTCGCTTGCTGGATACATCTTGCGAGAAGATTGTGGATACAGCAAACCGTACTAATGCTACAGCGATTGGCCCTATTCCCTTACCCACAAAACGCCGGATCTATTGTGTGCTGCGATCGCCACACGTGGATAAGGATTCACGAGAACACTTTGAAACCCGTACCCATCGCCGCATTATTGATATTTATCAGCCTTCTTCTAAAACTATTGATGCCCTGATGAAACTGGATTTGCCATCGGGTGTGGATATTGAAGTAAAACTCTAAATTAGTTAATGGTTATTGGTTAGTAGTTAGTTGTTTACCCACTAACCACTAACTACTAACTACTAACAAAAATGTGTGAATATTTACCTCGCCCTGAAACATCTATCTTCAGGGCTTTTTATTAGCTGTGAAACAAATGATAGAATGTAGTCATAGCACGGCAAAGACAGAGAATAATAAGAAATTCTTAAGATTATCAAAGATTAAATTTATACCAAGGTAAAAATGACCTCTTCTTCTAAAATTGCCGTTCGTGAACTACCTCTGTTTCCGCTATCAGAAGTAGTTTTATTTCCCACCAGACCCCTGCCCCTGCACATTTTTGAATTTCGCTACCGAATTATGATGAACACAATTCTGGAGAGCGATCGCAGGTTTGGGGTATTAATGGTTGATCAAGCCAAAGGTACAATTGCGAACGTTGGTTGCTGTGCTGAAATCATTCACTATCAGCGGCTGCCAGACGACCGGATGAAAATGTTGACTTTGGGGCAGCAAAGATTTCGGGTTTTAGAGTATGTTCGGGAAAAGCCTTACCGTGTTGGTTTAGTTGAGTGGATTGAAGATCACCCTCCAGCAAAAGATTTGCGCCCTTTGGCTGCTGAACTAGCACAACTGCTGCGAGATGTTGTGCGTCTTTCAGCTAAATTAACTGAACAACAAATTGAATTGCCAGAAGATTTGCCTGACTTGCCAACAGAACTATCTTATTGGGTAGCAAGTAATCTCTATGGTGTTGCATTAGAGCAGCAAGCATTGCTAGAAATGCAAGATACTGCTGCTCGCTTAGAACGGGAAGCGGAAATTTTGACTTCTACTCGCAATCACTTGGCAGCTCGTACGGTTCTTAAAGATACTTTCAATCAAAAGTTGTGAGTAGTTGGTAGTTAGTAGTTGGTAGTTGTAGTTGGTAGTTAGTTGTTTACCACTATCGACTAACCACTAACCTCTTCTCCAAGAATGTTAATTGGCAAAATGCTGTAGCTGCCAAAGATTTTTAATATTTCTGTGTAGGTAGTTAATTCTTGTAAGGCAGATTGCATTTGTACTTCAGATGCATCTGCTTCTGCATCAATGAAAAATAAGTACTCTCCTAGCGATCGCTTAGTTGGACGAGATTCTATCCGGCTGAGGTTAATGCCTAGTTGGGCAAATATTTGTAGTGGTTTGACTAGCGCTCCTGGTACATTAGCAGGGACACTGAATGCTAACGAGGTGTGGCTGGCTTTGGCATGAGATGGTTGATAGGCAACGGGCATATCACCCTGACTGACTACCAAAAAGCGAGTACAGTTTTCTGGATAATCGTTGATGCCACTCTCTAATATTGGTAGGTTATAGAGTTGCGCCGCTCTTTGGGACGAGATAACCGCAGCTGTCATGTCTTGCTCAAGTTTCTGCAACGATTCGGTTGTGGAATTAGTAGGAATTAACTGTACAGTCGGAAGAAAGCGTTCCAGCCATTTTTGACACTGTGCCAAAGCTTGCGGATGAGAATAAACAGTTTTAATACTCTCTATGTTGTGAGCGCAGGAAATTAACGTATGGACTATTGGCATCACCAAAGCCAACTGTATTTGTAAACTATCCAGTTGCCACAGAGTATCCATAGTCACAGTAACACTACCTTCAATGGAGTTTTCCACTGGCACAACAGCCAAGTGTACCTCAGCTTGGGCAACAGCTCGGAGTGTTTGAGCAATGCTAGGATAGGGACATAAGATAGCTTCGATTCCTCTAATTTTGGTCAGCCAGTTGACATACAAAAGCGCTGCTTGTTCTGCATAAGTGCCAGAGGAACCTAAATGTGCGATCGATAAAGTCATAGAATTTTGTCTGAACTGTAAGTTTGTTTTAAAATCATAAGACTAATTCGTCAACTGGTATGTGATAATGAGCTTAAGTTTAAATTATTAATAATTATTTAAACTTGCATAAAAGATTACACCCAGTACCAAAAATCCTACACCCTATAATTTATTTTTCACTAATTTAAAATAGCAATTAGAATAGAAACCCTTGCGTATATTAAGGTTAGCTGTAAATTAATATAGTTTCTCAAATAAATTTTGTCTGCTCAATCTCAATTTAATGCAATAAAATTCCATAAATTAAAAAATAATAGAAATATAAAACAATTATTTTCATCAACGCATGACTACCAAGTTTACCGCTTCCCAAACGGTAGAAATTGCTGTTCCACAACAGCCTATTCCCATTCAACACTACTTGCGACAGCCCCAACGCTTGGTTTATGCATTAGTAGACCCTAGCCGCGTTCAGCCATTGGCTGAGGATATTTTTCGTTTAAAAATGCGTCCTCTTAATTTCATGTCACTAAGTATTCAACCCACCGTAGACATGACTGTCTGGGCAGAATCTAATGGAAAGATTTATTTGCAATCAATAGGTTGTGAAATACTTGGTATTGAGTATGTTAACCAGCGCTTCGATCTAAATTTGAAAGGGCATTTGTCACCACACCAGGTTCATACAGGCACACGTTTGCAAGGTAGAGCTGATTTAGAAGTACAAGTAGAGTTACCACCACCTTTCTCCTTTACCCCCAAACCTATTTTAGAAACCACTGGTAATAGTTTGCTCAAAAGTGTACTGTTGACAATTAAGCAACGATTGTTAAATCAACTAATAGCTGATTATCGTCGCTGGGTGATATTGCAAACAAAAGAACAAAGCCTTTCTATAGATGACGAGAGTTCAGAATTACCCATCTTAAATATTGAGTAATTATTATTAAGTAAAGGTAATAAAGATTACGTTGTGTAAGTGTAGACGCAAAGCATTTCAGTGAAAATCATTCAGTTTGATGGAATATTACTCAAATGCTACCTTGGGTAAATACCTTTGATACTAGCTTCACAGTGGTTAGTAGTTTGCTGGTGATTTGAACCCACTCAATGTAGGGGTAGATTTAACCCTGTTAATTTATTGAAACCCACCTGCCGTACCAACTAACAACTATCAACTACTAACTACCCTTAATTTGGCAAGGACGAAATGACTGGCGATGCAAGGGTGAAGGCCCATATTTTTGTAGTGCCAGTAGATGTTTTTGGCTCCCATAACCCTTGTTGCGCTCCAAGTCGTAGATGGGATACCTTGAGGCGAGGCGCAGTATCAAATCGTCTCGCCAAACTTTGGCAACAATACTAGCAGCAGCAATAGCAAGCGATCGCTCGTCTCCCTTAACTATTGTTTGTTGTGGTAGTGGTAGATCTTTAATCGACTGGTTGCCATCAACTAAGCAAAGTGTAGGCTGCACTTTTAGTTTCAGCACTGCTCGCTTCATCGCTAAAAGTGTTGCCTGTAAAATATTTATCCTGTCAATTTCGGCAACTGAAGCAAAGCCGATTTTCCAATCTATGGCAATAGCACAAATATGCTGGGCTAGCTTGCTCCTGCGATAGCTAGACAGCTTTTTACTATCTCTAATTTTCGCTGCCATCAGTGCTGATAAAGCTTCATTTGGTAGTATCACTGCTGCTGCCACTACAGGCCCAAACAAACAGCCCCTCCCTACTTCATCTACACCTGCAACTAGTCCGCAAAAGTCTGAAAGTTCGGAAAATTCTAGCCAAAATGCTTTCTGTTGAGCTACTGCCAACTCAACAGAAGCGATGTCTGGCTCTATCTTTACCATAATTTGTAAAGTTTCTTAACTTTCAGTTGTGGGTGTATCTGATTCCAAAGCAGAAGAACGACGACGGCGACGGCGAATAGCAGTGCTGGTGTTAGTTTCATTGTCATCTGCCATACCCATACCAGGTAAATCAGACGGCTTAGTTGCTACTGAAGACAAAGATAATTGTTCAGCTTCTGCTGCTGCAACAGCAGTGTCGCTTGCTCTTTGGACAGGTGCTTCAGAGGTTGCTTCTATTGGTGTTGCAGAAGATTGACCAGGCAGAGTGACGTTAATAATCACAGACTTAGGATTTTTCACTTCCCGGTTCAACTTCGCTAGGGGTGATACTCCCATTAAAGCGTACACATCTTGTTCAGGTGGTGTCATTTCTACAGACACAATCTCTGGTGGTTCTACAACTGGTTTAACTATATCTACTTTTGAAGGTTTACTGCGTTCACCTCTATCAACCCAAGCTGATTTGCTCAGGTTAGGTGTAGGTACATCAGAAGTCTCTACCAGTTCTCCTTCTGCATCAATGTCCATTTCTGGCTCGTTCACGAATGACACTGAGTTGCCATTAATACGTGGCTCCTCTTTGCTATTCCCCCCATTTAATCCCAAGCGACGACGGCGACGCCTTTTGCTATCGCCAATTTCTTGATAGCTGGGATGATTGGCCAAATTCAGAGCACCGATATCAGTGTCGTGTTCGTACGTCTCCGTAAATCCGTCGTAGGTTTCCCGTGGTTCGCTCAAACGAGCAGTAGATGGCAGGCGGGGTTCTCTGTGAGGCAGAGGTACAAAGCGTTCTGGTAGTTCGAATGGTGATGCGATCGAGCGACTTTCTGTTTCTCCTGGTAGGCGGACAACATGCCCTAAACCGCCACAAGTTTGGCAAGGTTCGCTAAATAATTCATAAATGTTTTGACCTTGGCGCTTGCGGGTGAGTTCTACTAAACCAAGTTCGGTTAATTGGGCAATTTGGGGACGAGCTTTGTCTGCTTTGAGAGCTTTATTAAAGTGTTCGAGGACATGCTGTTGGTCACGCCGCGATTCCATATCAATGAAATCAACAACAATTACCCCAGCAATGTTCCGCAAACGCAACTGACGAGCAATTTCTGTGGCAGCTTCGCAGTTCGTCCACAAAACAGTTTCTCTAGCTGTTGCCGATCGCGTAAATGAACCAGAGTTGACATCTATCACCGTTAATGCTTCGGTGGGCTGAATAATGATATAGCCACCAGAAGGCAAGTCTACTCTGGGTTTGAGGGCTTCTTTAATAGCGGCGTTAATGCGGAAGTATTCTAAAATGGCGGCGCGATCGCGATGGTGATCGATCAACAATCCTTGGGGTACTTGCCCTCCACTCCAGTTTTGCAAATACTGCTTCACCCGCTTCAGACCAGTACTGGAATCTACCACTATCCGGTTCACATCCGCACCGTACATATCCCGCAGCACCCGTTGGATAAAATCATCGTCCCGGTTCAGCAGTGCTGGCGCACGAGTAGACACTGCTTCTTGCTGGATTACCTCCCATTGTCTTTGCAGGGATTCTAAATCTTCAATAATTGCTTCTTCTGGCTTGCCTTCTGCTTCAGTGCGAACCAGCAAACCCATTCCCGCAGGTTTAATCAAAATTGCCAACGCTCGCAAGCGGTTGCGCTCATTTTCATTCTTAATGCGACGGGATAAATTTACACCTCGTCCGTAGGGCATCAGCACAACGTAGCGTCCGGGCAAGGTGATGTTACCTGTGAGCCTTGGCCCTTTTGTACCTGTAGGTTCTTTCATCACTTGCACCAAGACTTTCTGCTGTGGTGCTAGCAATTCCGTGATGGCTGCCGCCGTGCGCTTCAGCCGCAATGGACCTAAGTCTGTGACATGAATAAAACCGTTGCGCTCTGGGTCGCCAATATTTACGAAAGCCGCATCTATCCCAGGTAATACGTTTTCCACTACACCTAAGTAGATATCACCAATTTGGTGATGACCCGTAGCGACAACAAGTTCCTGGATTTGATCTTCCGAAAAGACAGCAGCTATTTGATGCTGCTCCGCGATAATAATTTGTTTTGGCATTCAATTTCCTCAAAAATTGGCAGCATAAAAAGACTTGGGGGTTTGTTGTTCCTGTTGCCCCTGCAAGCCCAAAAAGGCGCTGCTGGTAGTAAAAACTGCGAACTTAAGCCCACACTTAAAGAGCTATTGATTAGCGAAATGCGTTTACACGCCTGATTTTTCCAGAACGGCTGCATATTATTTAAGCAATTTAATCATCCGTCCGTGGTTAATTTTTAATGCAACACCCTCATTCTCTAGGAACTAGGCATTCAGCATGTGTTTAAAAAATCATAAAGCTAGAGAAGCCGACGGAGCCTGTTATTAGTTACTGATTCACAAGGTAGTTATCAAGAGAGAGTGTTCTTGAGTCTGCCTGGTAGTGTTCTGGGATAAAATCCTAGATGTTGCTCTCTAAATCTTTGCTTTCAAACCCTGAGTACCAGGATTGTGAACCAAATAACTCAATGCAGCGCCAGAAAAATTCTCTTCATCTCATTCTAACGCAACCTTGTAAAAAATCAATTCCTAATATATGAAATATGAGGGCAACTATCTAACAAGTTGCTCTCAGGCGATCAATCCCGCAAAACCAAACGATTGCGATGGATTTGCAGTAGCTGGAATTCTGTGCCTGCTACTTGTTCTAGCATAAACAGGATTTGTTCGGGACGCAACAGTGTACCATCTTGACGACAACTACCTAAATAACGCAAGCGAACTGCCGACTCTGCCAGATTGGCAGTTTCTATCAATTCCAGTTCAAATAAGCGATCGCGCAGATTTACTAACTGAGTCTTACCTGACTTAGTTGTTTGCTCCCACCAAATCTCGTTTTTCTGTTTAATTGTATCAATCCAATCTTGCCAATGTGCAGGTGTTGCTGCTTCAGGTGAAGTGACGGTGAGTAAGTATTCAGCAGCTTCTAACCCTTGAGTAGCAGCAGGAGCTTTTAAATCTAGCTGTACTACATCATAAATAGGTATGTCGCTGGGCAACACCTCTGCCAGTTTTTGCCGGAAAGTATTGATATCAAGTGGCTGAGTTAACTCAAAATCGACAATTTCACCACTGCTGGTAGCACCCAAAGGTAAAGCCAAAGCCACAGAAATGCGGGGTGAGGGATGATATCCACCAGTAAAAGCAATTGGCAATCCAGATCGGCGCATAACACGATCAAACAGGCGCATTATATCTAGGTGACTAACAAAGGCCATATCACCCTGTTTGCCAAACCATACCCGCAATTTTTGGGCTTTAGTAGTATTTGGTACAAATTGCCCAGCAAATTCTGGTATGGGTAGCGGGGGTATGACAATGTTATGACCAAAATCTGTACCGCAGACACCACAGTGAGAACAACCCTCAAAAGAGCAATCGGGAACAGTTGCAGCTTCTAGAGCGCGTTTTAAGTCGTCCTGGAGCCACTTTTTCTCGATACCCGTGTCAATGTGGTCCCAAGGTAGGGGTCTATCGAGGGAGGACTCTGTGATGGGGTGGTGCGATGGTGGGGTGGTGGGGTAAGGTTCTTCTACTCTCCCCATCTCCATCACATTCCACTCACCATTTTCGACTTGGCGATATTTCCAAGTTAAACCAGCTTCGGCAATAGCTTGTCCCCAAGCATTGTAAGCCTGTTCGATGCTGTCATACCAGGAATCCATGCCCGCACCTAATTCCCAGGCCCGTCGCAAGACTTGACAGAGAGTGCGATCGCCTCTGCCGATAAAATCTTCCATTGCCGAAATACGGACATCGGTGAAATTCACCTTCACTCCCTTCATGCGGCGGAATTCTTGCCGCAGCAATTTTTGCTTGCGTTCAAACTCGGCGGTAGAAACCGAGTGCCATTGAAACGGGGTGTGAGGCTTGGGTGTAAAGTTGGAAATCGTCAAGTTAAATGCAAGTGGTCTTCTACCCTTGGCCCGACACTCGCGCTGCAACCAACTAACCGTTTCTGCAATGCCCAAGACATCAGCATCGGTTTCACCGGGCAAACCGATCATAAAATATAACTTTATTTTATCCCAACCTTGTTCCCATGCTGTTTTCACGCCCCGCAGCAATTCTTCATTTGTCAAACCTTTATTGACAATATCTCGCATGCGCTGCGTACCAGCTTCCGGCGCAAAAGTCAGACCACCTTGCCGCATACCGCCGAGGATGTTGGCGATATTTTCATCAAATCTATCTACCCGTTGGCTGGGTAGGGAAAGAGAAATATTTTCATTCTTGAGGCGATTTTTGATTTCCATCCCCACTGCTGGCAGGGATAAATAATCAGAACAACTCAGGGATAACAGAGAAAACTCGTTGTATCCTGTTTCCCGCATTCCCTTCTCAATCGCTGTCACCACTTTTTCTGGTTCCACATCCCGCGCTGGTCGAGTTAGCATTCCCGGTTGGCAGAAGCGACAGCCACGAGTACAACCGCGCCGAATTTCAATTGTTAGGCGATCGTGTACTGTCTGGACGTAGGAAACTAACCCAATCGAATATGCTGGTATGGGAGTAGAAACCCGTCTTAGAATACGTTTTGGCACATCTGGGCGGTTAGGATGCACACTCCCATTCTCTGCCAGATCGTAAAACTGGGGAACATATACACCCGGTACTTGTGCCAAGTCTAGCAGCAGTTCTTGGCGACTTAAGCCTGCTTGTTTGCCTTCTTCTAAAACTAAACCTATTTCTGGTAAGAGTTCTTCGCCGTCACCGAGGGCGAAAAAGTCGAAAAAATCGGCGTAGGGTTCAGGGTTGGATGTCGCCGTTTGTCCTCCTGCAAAAATCAAGGGGTGATTCCCCGTTAACCGTTCTCGCCACGTCAGGGGAATACCTGCCAAATCCAACATTTCTAAAATGTTGGTGGCACCGAGTTCGTAACTGAGGCTAAAGCCTAAGATATCGAATTCTGTTAGCGATCGCTTGGACTCAACGGCAAACAGCGGTGTCTTGGTTGCCCGCAGTTTGGCCGCGAGGTCTGGGGCGCTTAGATAAGCGCGATCGCACAATTGGCGTGGTTGGGCATTCAGGATGTTATATAGAATGATATGCCCTAAGTTGGAGGCTCCTACTTCGTATAATTCTGGGTAGGTTAATACCCAGCGTATAGTTGCCGTATCCCAAGGTTTGTGTACTGCTAAAAGTTCGTTACCTAGATAACGAGCTGGTTTTACAATCTCAGAGGTTATTAATTTTTCTGTTGCAATAGCCACTTTGCTATTCTTTTAGCTTCTTTATATAGTGCCACTTACCTCCAACCTTAGCATTGATTAGGAGTTTTGAGAGGATGAATTACTGTTTGCAATATTCTTGAAGCGAACTAACTGACACCTAAGCGGCAAGCGAATCAAAACAGTGCTGTACCTTCAAATATTTCAAATACTCTATCGAGTTGAGTAAGTTCAAAGATAATTCTTATGGGTGGAGAAACAGAGCAAAGGCTGAAACGACGCCCTAAACTTTGAGCTAGTTTCAGCGCAGATACTAATGCCAATAAGCCAGCGCTATCTAAGGCTTCTACTTGCTCTAAATCTACTACCAAGGAGCTACTTCTATTTTGTGCCAGTGCTGTTGTTAAATCTCGCTCAAATTCCAAGGCATTGGCAGCATTTAAACTTCCTTGCGGACGAATTACTGTAATCTTTGGGTTATTAACTACTGCTTGCATACTCACATCCTAAATGTTATGTAAAATTTTTCAATAGTGAAGATAGATGTATTTGAACATAAACTCTTTTTTCTCGCATCGACCATTCGTATTACGCCTCTTTGCTGAATCTTTATTGCTCTGACGGTTCTGTTTAAAGATTGTCATAACCCTAGAAAAAACTGTATTTAAATATACTTTTTGTTAAAATAGAAGCAAGTAATTGCTTGTCATAGCGCTTAATTCCACATAGATTATTACTTCAGCTTGTTTATAACAACAGGAAAGCAACGTGAAATTCCTGACACATACAGTTAGCGATCGCGAGTCAAATCACCAATAACTTGTGATTTAGATCACTATAACTCTAGGGTTTGGATCACGTTTTATACCAAAGCGAGGCTAGGATAATAAGTATATAGATCTATTAGATTTAGTTGGTTTATTACATATGAAAACTAAGTACCCTATTCGTCAATTGGTAGAAAAAGCTCTTCTGATTAAAAAATTAACACCCGAAATCGAAAACGAAATCAACTCAGAACTGACGGAAATGGGTTACATTTCTGACGTTGATTACGAAGCGCTAGAACTGCTAATGGCAGAAATGGATGCAGGTCGCATCCAATTGGTCGCAAGCATTTGATGATTGTTGAGTATTTATGTTATTTTCAACACCAAGTTAATATCAGAAATATTACAAGCAATCAAACTGAAAAATTGGAAACATTAAATCTATTGATCAAAACCAGCGTCAGTTTCTTAGTGATATGACTGATGATATTTTTTTTGGAGAGCTTGGTTATATACTTCCTGAGCATGGGGAAGACTTTAAAGGCAGTGCTTGCACATGTGGATTAGTTACTAATTAGCCGTTATCTCCAAAAATGAGAAAGAATATTAAACTGTAATATTTATTTACCAAAAATTCTGCGACATCTTTACTTTGCTTCTGGGCTCTTGCAAAGGATCTACTTGTGTAGATTTTGTCATTAGCCTTTTGGTGGTGCAATCCCAAACAACAAGTTTTCTTTGTGTCTTAGTGTCTTGGTGAGACCAGCCCCCCAGAAGGCTTCTGCCTTTAGGGGGGACTGGCGTAGACGCCAGTCGTACCCTGCACCGAAGCCCGCCCTGCGGGCGTCTACATGGGGGGAACCCCCTTTGGAGCGCGCTGGCTCACCACTAACCACTATCCACTATCTACTAACTAGTCCCTAAACCCTCTTTATATGCTTGCCAAACTTGGTTAATAAACTGATTAAGTAGCTGCTTGGAAGTTGAGTCTATTCCTGGTGTTGGTTCTTTTGCTAAAACTTGGCTCAATATGGAAATTACTTCTGTGTCTAAGGCTGGTTGAAATAAATTTACAGGCCAGAGTAAGTCAGATGCCTCTCGCAAATCATGTATTAATGGTGGTTCCGAGGAGTTGACTACTAGTAGCAAAGGACGCACCCAGCATAACTGACGGGAAACTACTACTTGAATTACTTCTGCATAGAGCCTGCTGTCGCCATGCTCTAAGGATACAATTTGTCCTGGCTGAAAATTTGGGGTAATCTCCATAGTCACGCAGCTTTGGTAGCGGCAACGATTGTGTTGCTGCTTTTTTAATTTTAAAAGCTAGACATACCAATTTGACTGAATTTGTGAGAGATCTTGTCTGGACTGTTGTTTGTTATTGGTTAGTAGATGTACCCTAAAGCAAGCAGTTGGCGTGTCTATGGCATAACAAACAACCAGCAACCAACAATTACCAACAGTCTCTGTGGTGCTATACAATAGTTAAATAACTGTAAAGCAAATTAAGCAACCTCTAGAGAAAAACTCTGTTGTAGTAAATTACCAAGAGAGCAAAGAGCCGTGTCAGTCGAAACCCTAGAGAAGCGTTCAACATCCAGAAAACTAGCGCCTCAGTATCGCGTTTTGCTCCATAACGACGACTACAACGCTATGGAGTATGTAGTGCAGGTTCTATTGACCACAGTGCCGAGTCTAACCCAACCTCAGGCTGTCAGCATTATGATGGAAGCCCATACTAACGGCATTGCATTAGTTATTACCTGCGCTCAAGAACATGCTGAGTTTTATTGCGAAACTTTGAAAAAACATGGTTTGACTAGCACAATCGAACCAGACGAATAAAAGACACGCAACAATTGATACCAAGTTGCCGTCAAACTGGAAACATGGCAATAAACTTGTGTTTATTGCTTGTTAATAGTTATTAATATTGGGGTCTAGGAGTCTCTACAACTTGGTATGAAAATAAACATTGCCCTTTTAGCCCAGCATCCTGTACCCATCAGGCTGGGTTACTTTATTTTAGCTCTATCGTTGCTGTGGTTGCCCTTTGCTGCACCAATATATTTACTAGTGCACGATGCAAACTTGGTTAGTATTGTGACAATGGTGCTGCTGTATGGAGAATTTATTTTTCTACTGAGAATATGGGGCAAGCAAGTCTACAAGCAACCCCAACTGCTGCGGCATTATGGTTTAGAGTTTAGCCGCAAAAACGGAGTCGAACTACTGCGGGGTTTGGTGATTGGACTAATTAGTGTTTTGATTTTATTTGGTTTAGAAGGATTACTGGGTTGGTTAGTATGGCAACAGCCCAAAGTTTTTTTACTTCGAGTAGTATTAGAAGGTTCTCTTACTGGTTTGGGCATCGGGTTTGCCGAGGAATTATTATTCCGAGGCTGGTTGCTGGATGAGTTACAGCGCGATTACACTCCTCGTGTGGCACTTTGGGCAGATGCGATTATTTTTGCGGCATTGCACTTTATTAAACCTTTGGAAGCAATTATTCGCACACTGCCCCAATTTCCAGCTTTGGTAATACTGGGTTTGATGCAGGTATGGGCAAAGCGTTGGAGAAGAGGACGCTTGGGATTACCCATTGGTTTGCATGGTGGTATAGTTTGGGGATATTACATTATTAACATTGGGGAATTAACTGAATATACTGGTCGGGTTCCTGATTGGGTGACTGGGATAGATAAGAATCCTTTGATGGGGGTGATGGGGTGGTTGTTGATGGGTGTGATGGCATTGTGGATGAGTAAAAGACAATTAAAAATTAAAAATTAAAAATGTGATGCCGAAGTTACTAAAAGCAAGGATGTAGATATAACTTTGATGGCAGTTAAGTAGTCGCTACTTGTGCGATCGCATTTTTTGCTGTTATCAAAACTCATTACCAAAGTCCTCACCCACCCATCTCAGCCATTGTCCCTACCAAACACGCCCTTTCTAAATTCACTCCGCTTAAATTTGCCCCTTCTAACTCTGCACATAGCAAATTCGCACCCGTCAAATTCGCCCCTGCCAGATTTGCCCCCCGCAAGTCTGCTTCTTCTAAGTTCGCTTCACTCAATAAAGCGCCTTGTAAGTCTGCACTACTCAAGTCTGCACCTTTGAGATTTGCCCCTGTCAGGTTTGCACCGCGTAAGTCAGCACCTCGAAAGTCAACTCCTTGCAAGTTGACATTCATCAAATTCGCACCACTCAAGAAAGCACCAGCAAACGATACTTCACTTAGCCTTGCCCCCATCAAGTTAGCACCGCGCAAATTGCTACCTCGCAAGTCAGCACCTGTTAAATCTACTTGCATTAAATTCGCACCCATCAGGTTTGCCCGCAAGTCGGTTTCTTGCAGGTTCGCCCCCATCAAATTCGCACCTTCTAAATGTCCACCTTCGAGTTTAGAACCAGCGAGATTTGCACCAACAAGGGTAGCACCAGCAAAATTAATGCGGTTTAAATCAAGGTTTGATAAATCCTCATCTTCTAAATTTGCCCCTGCTAAGTGTTTGAGCTTTCCTGATTTAATAGCTTCTGTGTTCATAAAATTTATCAAAAATTCTCTTAGTGTTCTTTGTGTCTTTGTGTCTTTGTGGTTTGTTAAAAAAATTATTTAATTACAAAGCTACTAAGAACACAAAAAAGATTTATCTTGTACGCAAGTTTTGATTCAAATCAACTATAGTCTTGCTTTCGCTGTCTAGTCGAGAATCCAACAACCACATACCAGCACTGACTTTAGGTGTCATCAGGGGCAATTCAATTCCTTGCTGCAAACCCATGACTAACAGCGTCAGGGTATCTATCAGTTTAGGATCAAAACGCCGTGATTGTTGTTGTCTGCATTCTTCTAAAGCTTGAGTAAATATTTCTTCCCGACTCAACTGTGTTGATTTTTTCTGATTTACTCGCCACTGAAAATCAGCCACTAACGCTAAAATCCTCGACTCCAGAGGAATTTCATCGCCAGTTAATCCCGCAGGTTCACCAGTCCCATCCCACCACTCAGTTTGATGAGTGATAATTTGTGCCACCGCCCGCAGTCGCGGCATGGTTCGCAGCACTTGCGCCCCCGGTACTAACGGGCAAGTTAGAGGACAGCTAGGTGCTTCTTCTTGGTAGCGGCTTGATGTGCCAGGAGTCAAGACACTTTCTACCCTTTGCAATGGATCTATGCGATGTAGCAAACCAGCAAGGCGCAATCTTTTAATCTGCCATGCGGGTAAATCTAATAACTGCCCGATTATTTCCGCCAGTGCCACGACTTCTGTGGCTGCCATTGGATTGGTAATATCGGCAGCATCCATAATTTGTGCCATTCGCAAAAAGGCCTGGATTTCGTTGGAGACTAAGTTACGATCCAAAGCTTGCTGGCGTGTAGCTGTGTCTACGGATATGTTTACCTGCCCGGTTTGGAGGTAATCGACTACACGAGAAACTACCGCGCTTAATTGTTCTGGTGTAGCCAGACTAGGCTGAATTGAGTCTTGATAAGCAGTGAGTTGTGCGGCTAGTTCCGGGTTGTAGCGTTTAATGTGAGCGATCGCCAACGCGGCTGTTTCTTTGACTAACTCTGGTTCAAACGTCCACAAGCCATAAAACTTTCTTTCTAAGTCCGATCCAGGCAGTCCAGAAGAACCATAATCAGCTTCTGATAGCTCTTGACAAATTACCATTGCCGTGTATTTTGGCGACAAAATGATCAAGTGCCATTCCCGTGACACTGGATCGGTTGGATCTAAGGCAACTAAATTAACATTAGGTAATTGGCTGGTGGGATGTTCTGCCCAGCCAGTATCTGGAGTTGCCATGATGGCTACTTGACAAGATTTTTTGGCAATGTCTGCGTATCTTTCTGCTTCTTGAAGATACCATTTCCCCTGCTCAAAGGCAGTAATGACCAAGGGCGAGGTGACATCGTTTAATATATGGTCTTCTAAAGCATGACACAGGGCAACCAAGGTGTTTTTGTAATAAACTCCGAATCTAATCGGTCTTTTGCTATTGCGATGAGCAATTTCCAGTTGTTGGAGTATGGAGCCTTCTAACATGAGGATTTATTAAATGAACCGCACAGACGCAGGGGGAGAAAATTTTAAATACTTGCTTATAACTTTATAGTTTACTTTTTGCAGCATGAATTACGCTACATGCAAGAGTACTCATAATAGTATTTTCTTGGTGTCTTTGTGTCTTGGTGGTTTAAAAAACATGTTTAATTAACCACTAAGACACCAAGACACAAAGTAAAATCACAGAGAAATTATGGCGACGAAGGTGCAAAATCGAACAAACACCGTTTGCTCTTATCTTGTTCCGACAAGTTGTCTTTCTTTCGCCTCAATGGGTGCGGAAAGTGCTTCTTCTAAATCTGCACAACCCAATCTTTCTTCTAAGATTTTCATAACTTCCTGTCCGAAGTCGTTGGGGTTTTGTTGCCAAGCTTGTAAGCAAACTTCGCCAAAGAAGGAACCAAGCGGTTCGGGGTTCCACAATAACTTTTTGGCTGTCCACGGCATCAAGCTCATAGGATTATACCCTGGTTTGAGAATGCCTTCTTTGAAGGCGTATTCTTCTAAGTGCGTATGCGGTTGCAGTCCAATAAAAAAGATGGCAGGTTCAACTTTATCTGCACCAAAAATGCGTTCGAGTTCGCGATGATAGGCGATAGTTTGGCGAATTGTTTCTGGACGTTCGTCAATAACGTTAAAGGAGTAATTAACAGAAACTAAGTCGTTAAACCCAGCAGCTTTTAAGTCTCGGCAGTTTTGTAAAACTGTGCGGAGATTGTAACCCATCCGCATTTTTCGCACCAATTCTTGAGAACCGCTAGTGATACCAATTTCAAAATAGTTCATCCCAGTTTTTACCATCAAATCACACAACTGGGGTGTGAGGTTGTCTGCTCTGATGTATGCTGCCCAATGAATATCTGTCATTCCAGAATCGACGATTTTTTGTAAGAGTTCAACAGCATCGTCGATAAATTTCCGGGCCGGGATGAATTGAGCATCAGTAAACCAGAAGTTGCGAACACCGCGATCATACAACTGCCGCATTTCAGCAACGACTTCATCGGCGGGATTAATGCGTACCTGCTTACCTTCCACGACAGTGTAAACGCAGTAGCAGCAATTATGAGGACAACCGCGTTTAGTTTGCACGCCGATGTAAAAATCTCCGTCTTGCAGGTAATATTTAAACTCCGGCCAGATAGTTTCGATATAGTCGTAGTCACAAGCGGTTTTCTCCAGTGGTGTGGGTTGTTCGTGGATCAGGCGATCGCGTGGTCGATCTTCTCCAACGACATAACACCGTTCATCCCGAAATTCTTGCCCGCTAAGTAGTTTTGTCAGCAAGGTTTCCCCTTCACCGACGGAAACGATTGTCCCATTGGGCAAGCTTTTACCTAACTGTTCGTAAAATACGCTGACTGCACCACCACCAACAATTACTCGGGCATCTGCGTGATATTTGCGGGCGCGTTTTAGTCCGCGTTTAATTAATCCTAGATTGTGCCACAGTTCTGTATAGTAAGCTGTGAGAACGCGTAAGCTGCCTAATGCTGCTTTAAGTTTCACCAAAGGATTTTTGGCGTAGTAGAATTCAAAAGCGTATTGCAGTGGATTACCTCCGCGTCCGCCCACGGGAGCATATATTTGAATATCTCGCCAAGAAAAAACTAGCAGTGTGGGTTGAAATTCATCTATACAGCGATCTAGGGCAGAAGCATAATCCAAAGGCGGTACTGTTCCTAAATCAAAGATGCGCTGTTCGATATTAGGAAACAATTTGTGGACGTGATCGCTAAGATAGACAACCCCAATAGGGAAGATGGGGTTACACGGAAGGCGAACGTAGAGAATTCGGTTTATGAATGTTTTAACTTCCATCTTGCCGTTGTTCCGGGGTAAGAGAGCCAAATCTGGTTTTATAGTTGGTTTTGGTTTCTGTCTTTAATTACAATCGTCCTTGACATTTAAGACGATTATTGGTAGGCATGCCTTTTCTTCAGGTGGCTGTGAAAATAGATAATGTTGCTTTGCACGACTAATGCATAGCATTAATAGTGTTTTATGAAAGTAATAGACCCATAACTTTACAATAACATCGAGTTTATTCTTGAAGCGATGCTTTGTGCCTATAAGTTCTAGGACAGAAAAAACAAAAAATCGGTCTTAAAGCTGAGGGAAAGCAAAAAGACAGCAGCAAAACTCGATCAAATATGATGAATTGAATTGTTCATGCATAATGTATAATTGCAGAAAAGGCATAGATTTTTACGAAAATTTCATAACTATAACCTATCTTTAGATAGAAATAATGTAGAAAATTTCAGTTGGTAGTCGGGGTTACAGCAACTGGGGATCAGCCGATGTTAGCTTGGCTAATGTAAGATAAAATTGTGGCGTAAAGCTCCTCAGCAGTTATGGCTCAAATATTAGATCCTTTACCACCGGAGCAATCGGGAAAGATTCTCTGCTGTTACGTAAATGCCACGAGCAAAATCCAGGTGGCTCGCATCTCGAATATTCCTAACTGGTACTTTGAAAGGGTTGTTTTTCCCGGACAAAGACTCGCCTTTGAAGCTCCTGGTGAAGCTCAACTTGAGATTCATACGGGCATGATGGCAAGTGCAATTCTATCGGATAAAATCCCCTGCGATCGCCTTGCGATCAATGAACCTATTAGTTATGAGTTTGACAAAAGCTCAGAACCAATAGGTGACAATATCCATAACAAGCAAATTAAGACAAAAACCGGTGATACAACAAAACCCTTAACAATTGCTGGTTTCACATCCTTTGATTAAAAAACCGTTAAATTATAGGGTTGCTGAAATTGGCAGCCCTTTTTTATTTTTAGTCAATAGTCATTAGTCAATAGTCAATGGTCAAGAGATTAGTGATTAGTGGTTGTAGAGACGTGCCATGGCACGTCTGTACATTGGTTAGTGGTTAGTCGTTAGTGGTTGGTAGTTGATTCTTCACAAAAAATTACTACTATCTACTAACTACTAACTACTAACTACTAACTACTATCTACTAACTATGCCCAATGCCCAATGCCCAATCTCCTACTCCCCCACTCTCCTCATCTCTACATCTACAATCATTACTATGAATCTACCTTCATTTTTATGGTTGTGGAGAATAGCGGCTTGGTCGATGGGTTTGTCGCTAGTAGCCTATGTGCTATTAGCGATAATGGGTGTTTGGATGTTTCGTGCTAGAACCTCGCGACAAGATCAACCTGATTGGCTGCCCTTTCTCCACTATATAATTGGCATCTGCATGGTCAGCTTGGTGTTGCTACTGCTACTTATTGGTATTATTGGTACTTACGGTCACTTTGGCTCTTTGGGACACTCACCACACCTGTGGGCTGGGTTAACCACTGTGATTTTGGTTTTGCTGTCTGCTGGAAGTGCTACACAAATTCATGTTAGACAACCTTGGGCTAGACGTATCCACATCGGCGCCAACATTGCCATATTCTTTGCTTTTGCTTGGGTTTCCCTAACTGGTTGGAGTGTGGTGCAAAAGTATTTGCCTTAATTAGTCATTAGTCATTTTTAGCTAGTGTTATGACTACGGATGAAATTACTATACACGCAGCTTTAGCTGGGTGATGGTAAAGGACGTTTGCTTGATTTGGGATGCGGTACGGAACTGTTAACGCTTCCACTTGCCAAGTATTTTAAAGAAGTGGTTGGTATAGATCCTGAACCACAGATATTGACTGAAGCTAAAGTTCAAGCAAACAAAGCTGAGGTGAAAAATGTGACTTGGGTTGAAGTGATTTCTTAGCAGTTAAACAACTAAAATAATGTAAAGCGCCAACCTATATATAAAAGTTTAGGCTGACGCTTTACAAGTTTATAACCACTTACTATGTTTAGGGTCTTTATTTGGCTGACCCCATGTTATTTATACTTATATAATCTCCTATTTCTGTATGAAACAAAGGTTTTTTAATTATTTTTTTAGATTTACTTTCCTGACTATTTGTCAAGGTTTGTAAACCTGCGTTTTTTGGGGGTTATGGAGGCTCCCATAATTTCAGATACCCAGACTTCAAGGTTACGTACTGGGTGAGAACGGAGAGCAACATCTGGGTGAACAATCGGTTCAACCAAAATTGTAAACATTCCTAAACGATTACCCGCTAACACGTCAGTAAACAAGCGATCGCCTACCATTGCAACTTGCTGTACTGGCAAATTCATCGCATTCAGTGCAGATCTAATTTTGCGTCGTGAGGGTTTGGCTGCACCCAAATAGTAAGGCAAGTCCAGAGAACGAGCAATACCACCAATTCGGGCTTCACTTAAGTTATTACTCACTAAATACAATGCTGCTACCTGACGGATTTCTTGTACCCACTGTCGCAGTTCAACTGAAGCCGAAACTACTTTTATTGGTACTAAGGTTTCATCCACATCCAACACTAGCCCCTTCAGCCCATATCGTTGGATTATGTCTGGTGTAAGGTTTAACACTGAACCTTCTAAAATTAAGTCAGGCTGTAAGAGCTTATTCCAGCGCATAGTCAAAGGTCAATAGTCAAGAGTCAAGGGGAGGCAGTGCACCCTTCGAGGTTTCCTTCGTTGTAGCACCTGCCGTTCAATAGTCAAGAGTTATTACTTTAGTTACTATTTTTAACAATTGACTCTGAACTAGAGATTATTTATTATTTTCGTCTTCAATTGAATGCGTGATTAACATCGCAGTTTGTTTTGCAATCCAAGTCATCCACGATCTCAAAATCAAACTTTGCTTCTCGACTTGTCAAATCAAAACAGCAATTTCGCTAGAGTTTCTGCTAGCGTCCTAAGTTTGATCTTGGGCTAATCTGCTTGTATAGATTCCACCATGTTTAAATCCACGCAATGATCGTAAACGTTTGGCAAAGAGATTGCCAAGCGATTACGCCCATTGCTAAATAATAATTAAAAATTCTGAATTAAGAATTAAAACTTTTCATTTTTTAATTTTTAATTTTGAATTTTTAATCTTATTCAACTTCATTAAACAGATGTTCTTCTAGCAGTGGTTGTACTTGGCGAAACTCCTCTGGAGACAGTAATTCAGGTTTGCCAGTTTTAGAAATCCGTGCAAAAAACAGCAATGGATCGAGGGGAGTATAAATTGCGTACTCTTGCTCTTCGTAGTAGAAGCTAGTTAGTAGTTGTAATTGTTCTGGTTCTAAATCAGACTGTTCGTCTTCGATTTCTAAGGTGAAGAGTTCTGACTCCTCGACTGGCGGTAATTCACCTGCAACAGTCAAAGCATAGGCTGTATTTTTGAGAAATAGGTTTTGTTCTGATAGCACAGCTTGGGCGGTGCTAAAAATTTGGTCAATAGTGGCATCATCTTCTACAAGAATGGCTTCTTCTTCCTCATCCTCACCTTGCCAAGCAAATATTTCTACAGGTGAGTCAACAGGAAGAAGTAAAAAGTACTCTTGTCCATCCACTTCAAGCGAATGCTCAATGTAACATTCGAGCGATCGCCCTTTGTCATCAGTTAAAGTGATGGTGCCAGCGTGTTCACGGTCGTGTTCGTTAGAAAAAGGAGAAGAAAACATAGCCGAGGTGTGAGACTTGATAATTACCAGCTACTTTGGAAGGGGAAAGGATAAAAGAGTAAGAGGAATTCAGAACTTTACGTAGGAGCCAGTGCGTCCTTGCAGATTGCCGTAGACGTCCGCAGCGCGGTGAAGCAGCGCGGCTTCTCGTAGAGTACCCGGAGGGCTTCTCGCAGAGTAACCGGAGGGCTTTCCGCAGGGTGACAGTGCATTGCATAGCCAGTGAGCCTTTGGAGTTTATCTCCTTGTCACAACTGGTGTTGGGGTTTTCTCCCGTTTTAGCATCTGCCGTTCCTTTGTAGCACTTGGCGTTGGGGATTAGAGAGCAGGGTTAAAGAAATTTTTTTATTTCCTTTTCCCTTTAACCTTTAACCCTTTTCCACCTCTGCTGACTAATAGAATTCAGGATATCATGCGATAACGTATAGTTACTCAGCAGGTACTTCTGTGGTTTTTAAGCGAATTCGTCGTGCATCTAGCCATTGTTGCAAAATCAAAGCTGCTGCCTTGCGGTCAATTAAAGCTTTATGGCGTGATGGAGAACGGTTTTCAGCTATGAGTAACTGCTCTGCTTGAAAAGACGTTAATCGCTCATCCACATACTCCACAGGCAGATTGAGAACCTTACCCAATCGCGTGGCAAATTTTTGCACTTGCTTTGCCTGAAACCCCAGAGAACCGTCCATTGAATAGGGTAAACCAACAACCAAAACTTGTACTTCTCGTTCATTCACCAGCTGTTGTATTTGCTCCACGTCCTGTTGAAAAGACGTGCGTTCAACAGTGGTAATACCAGTGGCAATCAAACCAGTGCGATCGCACCCTGCCACGCCAATACGCTTGCGACCGACATCCAATCCTAAAGCGGAGACATACTTAGGAGTAGGGGATTGGGAATTGGGAATTGGGAGTTGGGAATTGGGCATTGGATCTTTTCTATGCCCCTTGCCCCTTGCCCCTTGCCCTTTGCCTTTTGCCTCAATATTGTCCCTATTCTCCCACTCTCCCTCTCTTACTTTATTAATAGCCACTTGACTACTCCTGCTGCTGTGCATCAGCTGACTCAGGCTGACAACGTGCTTCCAGGTGAGAGTTTTTGCAAGAAAAGGAAATAGTTTCTTTTGATGGATTTGGTTGTACTGCTCTGTCTGGGGAAGTTGGCTGATTTGGTGGCAGCCATGACATTCCACCCGGTATGGGTTTACGAGCTGGTTGTAGACCTTGCAACACTTCTGGCAACTGAATTCCTTCTAAAGAGACAAATTTAGACTCTCGGATCTTATGCCACACGGAACGAGACATAATGAGAGTGTGTTCTATTCGATTTGCACCAATTTGCTCCAAATACTCTTCCCCCTCTGGTTGATAGTCTGCTGAAGCTAGTTGCAAGGGTTGATCGGGAAAATCTTGGGCAATGCGAGCAAGTTGAGTCAGCAACTCTGGATACAGCCAAGTATATGCTGGGTGAACAATCAGCGTTGCTATATGTGGTTCTTCGCCTTTGCGGTCTAGCGAAATTTGAAAATAGCCGATCGCTGCTTTACGTTGAGGTTCAAATACGTAACCACTCACTACTTCTGTTTTAGTAACCCATTGCTTGACTGCATCAACTAGAGCACCAAACAAACTGGTTTTGAAATCGTGGGTTTGGCGATCAAAGACCTGGCGTACTAGAGGTGGCATTGATGCCGTATCCAGTTGATATAACAACTGGGCATCAGCGTTGCTTACTGGCAGCAAATTGGGTAAATCTGGCTGTGATTGTGCCAATTCAGCCAGTAGTTCTGGTTTAATTTCCCAATAGGTCATTTCAGCTAGGCGCTGAAAGCCATTTTGCCGATACAGTGCCAGTGCTTCTGTATCATTGACATTTACTTCCAGTATCCAAGTGCGAGCTTCTAGAATTGATTCAAAGCAGTAGCGTAAAAGCTGCGATCCAATACCTTGTTTGTCGGCAGCACGCTCCAAAAACACGCGATCCACACGCCAAGTACTGCGTGTGCGGTTGAATGGTGATACTTGGACGATTCCCAGAAGTATTCGTCCCTGTTCTGCTACATAACCACAGAAAATATGCTGTAACGGGTTAGGAAACCAGCTTAAAAATTTCAGCAACCCATACCAGCGGCGTAGCCATTGCATCTGCCGCATGGCAAAATCGGCTCCCTTTCTGGTTTTGGCTGCGAATGAATCTTGAGCTAGACGTTCAATCCCATCCAAATCCCGGTATTGGATTGGTCGGATGACAATGCTAAGATTTCTCTGAAGTAAAGAAGTCATTTTCATTCGAGCCGCCATTCAGCCTTAAATAACAGGAACAGAGGTACTGCTGCATTAATATTAACGGCTTTCTACTCCTTCCTTATTGATCCAAAAGAGTGATTTTCACAACTCAATATTAAAAAAGCAGACTTGCTGATGACTACATTAGCCTGGACTCAACAAGCTCTGCTGTAATTTTATTTAAATTTTATTTAAGATTTGTATAGATTTAGGTTAAATAGCTCGGCGAGAAATTAGTTTTTCAAAATTGGCTTGGGTTTGATGGAGTAATTCTTCTCGGCTATCCGCCTGTGTCTGCTTCAGGGTTGGAACCAGATTGCGAGCTTGCAAAGCCATGTGCACTTGGAGGTGGGCAACATATTCACTGAAATCTTCTTCCAGGACTGCACCTGTAGGCTTCAAAACATTTGATTCCATTGCCACCGTGTTCTCCTTCCTTAATTAATTCCACGTTAATTGATTTACATTCTCAAAACTTATCACGTTGTCTTACTCGTCTTCTTAGTTTGCAATGAAGTTTAACGGTTTTTAGAAAAATTGTGGAGAAATATGAAGCGGTATCAGAATAAGGAGGTCATGGTTAGTGTATCAAATACGAATGAAGTTAAGTATTAAAAACTACATAAAATCCTCGCCGCCCCAGCAGCAGTAAAGTACAAAGTACTGAGCAACAGGTCAACGCTCGATCTATGTGTGGCGTGTAAAGTTGCAAGTTAGTTAAGTTACTTAAAATAAAACTGCCTTTAAGCCATAGAATTATGATGCCATTTATGCTGTTATTTTTCAGCATCAGTTTGCCACCGGAAGTTTCAAGCATTACCCTGCCTTTGATTACTATAAAGTTATTAGCAAAATTTTATGGAAACACCTTCAAAATTATTACTTAAACTTAGCAAACGTCTATTTCAAAACTTGGATGACCAAGAAAAGTTTGTGGAAGCTTTAATTAATCCCAAACCTTTTTATCCATGTGTAATTTGGTGTCAAGATAAATTAGAAGTTTCGCCATTTTTAGTGGAAACGCCCACATTTTGGCAACCCTCTTTTATAGACCGTTTATCTTTGGGAGAAAAACCGGGTCAACATCCACTCCATGAGCAAGGATATTTATATTGTTTAGATTTTTCTTCTGTATTTGCGGCTTCAGTTTTGCTAAAAATTACTCAGCATGTAGAGCTAGTTTTTGATATGTGCGCCGCACCAGGTGGAAAGAGTATTTTAGCCTGGAAACTTTTGCAACCAAAATTGTTAATTAGTAATGAAGTGATTGGTAAACGCCTAGGTATGCTAATTTCTAATTTGAAGCGTTGCCATATTAGCCCCTCTATCGTTACGAGTAAAGACTCTAGTATTTTTGCAGAAAGTATACCTTCATCCAGCGATTTAGCGATCGTAGATGCGCCTTGTACTGGGCAATCTTTACTTGCTAAAGGTGAAAAAGCACCAGGATGTTTTCATCCCAGTGCTATTAATAAAAGTGCGAATCGTCAAAAACGTATCCTAGCAAACTCTGCCCGTATCATTTCACCACAAGGCTATCTTGCTTATATGACTTGTACATATTCTCCTGAAGAAAATGAAGAAGTTGGTGAATGGCTCTTAAAAAAGTTTCCTCAATTTCAACCAGTAAAAATTAGTCATTTAAGAGACTATCAATCTCATTTAACTACAATGCCTTGTTATCGAATATTTCCCCAAGATGGATTAGGAGCAGGTGCTTTTACAATGCTGTTTAAAAATACAGAGGAAGGGTATAAGAAGGAAGTAGATGCAGATAAGTTTTCTGCCGTTTGGACGAATACAAAGCGTGCAGATATGGGAAAATTAGAGGAAAACTAGTATACGTAAATTGCTCCGCTTTCATGCAAATTTAGTGTAGTATCTCCAGGATCTGTGTTTGATTGCCGGATTGTAACAGTAGCAGAATTATCTTTAGCTGCTACGTCGTACTTCAATGCAACATCCGGCTGCGTAGCATAAATCAACACATAAGTAGGAAGAGAATTAGTGGTGAGTGTAGCACTACCTCCTACAGGGATTTCTGCATTCAACGCATCCCCACCTGTTAAACTGTACTGTAGAGAAGATGTTGTTTTATTTAATATTTTGACTTTTACAAAACTTTGATAGTTCGCAAATCGTGCCACAGGTTGCCAATACCCAGATTGATAGGTGCTAGCCTTTTTGGGAGTCTGAGCTTTGATACCAGTGCTTGTAACTAAACTCACAGCAAAGGCAAGCACACCAGTTATCAAAATTTTGATTTTCATGTATGTCATTCCTTTTTATATTGTAGGTAAAAAACTCAAATCAATGTGAGACTTGATGATATATATTTGTACATGATTTTTTTTGATGCAAAAATAACCACATTTCATAGACAAAGTTTTACTAGCGTAGTCTCTTTTTGCTATTAAAATTAATGAAAAAAGATTTGTTTATATCTAGATGGTACTACTTGGAAGACTCTCTTGCTTCTAATTTTTTAATTTTTTTATTTATTATCCTCTGGAAGATGTGCTTGCTATAAATCAAATTCAAGGGCAAGTTGTTATCAAGCTAAATCAATGATTAAGTACCCGTCATGAACTGCGTACACTAGAACGCATGAAAATTATTTTACTCTTTATGTTTTGGTATTTTAAGACTTTTTAAACTGTTGGTGCGACCTGCATTCCACCGTCAGGGTATCGGACGGCGCATCATAGAAACACTCCAGAATCGCTACGCAGGCTACCACCAGCAGGTTCTTCTTGCAGTTAAAGATGCTGTGGATTTCTATCAACACTGCGGCTTCCAAAAGGCTTCTAGTGTCGAACCTATGTGGATTTGCGATGACTCCAATCTCTAAGTACGCTTACTGCATTCTATCTATCGTCCGATACTGAATTGCTTCGGCAACGTGATGGGCTTGCAAGTTCTCATCACCTGCCAAATCTGCAATTGTACGCGCTACTTTGAGAATGCGATCGCTAGCCCTTGCCGATAACCCTAATTTTTTAATCGCGCCTTCTAATAAGTTACGACTGGCATCATCCAGCTTGCACCATTTTTGCAGATGCCGACTCTGCATCTGGGCATTACAACGCAGATTTGGTTCATTTTCAAATCTCTGGGATGCGCGATCGCGTGCTTGTTGCACCCGTTCTCTGACTGTTACAGAAGATTCACCCGTCGGCTGTTGGGTAATTTCCTCTGGCTTCAAACGATTCACGGCAACTTGCAAATCAATCCGATCCATCAACGGTCCAGAAAGCTTCGCCCAATATTGTTCTCTTTGGCGTGGCGAACAAGTACATTGTTGGATGGTATCGCCGTAATAACCACAAGGACAAGGATTGGTACTTGCTACCAAAGTAAACTGAGCGGGAAACATAACCGATTGCCTGGTTCTGGAAATCGTTACAAAGCCATCTTCCAAAGGCTGACGCAGAAATTCCAACACATCACGTTTAAATTCTGTCAACTCATCTAAGAAAAGCACCCCAAGATGTGATAAAGAAATTTCTCCGGGACGGGGAAAAGTGCCACCACCAACGAGAGACGGGCCTGATGCGGAATGGTGCGGACTGCGGAAAGGGCGATCGCATACTAACGAGCCTCTATTTTTTAATAAACCAGCTACCGAATGAATGCGAGTTACTTCTAATGCTTCTGCAAAGCTCAGTGGCGGCAAAATGCTCGGTAAGCGTCGTGCCAGCATTGTCTTACCACTTCCCGGCGGCCCTACAAATATTAAATTATGTCCGCCAGCAGCAGCAATTTCTAATGCCCTCCGGCCATGAGCCTGTGCTTTCACATCCTTCAAATCTGCACCATGTAGAGATGTTGCATGCAACGTCTCTACAGTATTATCCAATTGCTCGGGCTTGTAACGTCCCGGATTATTCAAAAAATCAGCTACATCCGTTAGATTTTTGAAAGCATAAACCGCCAATCCTTCCACTAAGGAAGCCTCTTGAGCATTATCAGCAGGAACGACTAAACCTGTAATTCCCATTTTGTGGGCGGCAGCAGCAATGGGCAATACCCCAGCCACAGGACGAAGGCTACCATCCAGAGAAACTTCACCTAAGAAAAGATAATCTCCTAGCAACTCAGTACTAACTTGCTCAGAAGCCGCTAAAACTCCCACACTAATAGGCAAATCAAAACAAGGGCCTTCCTTGCGTAAATCAGCAGGAGTTAAATTAATCACAATTTTTCGCATGGGAAAGGCAAAACCTGCATTTTTCAGAGTCGCCTTTACCCTCTCTTTGGATTCTTGCACAGCACTGTCAGGCAGCCCCAGCACGATAATCCCGGGTAAACCCCCAGAGACATCTACTTCCACCCCCACTTTCACAGCATCGATACCTACAATTGATGCGCTCCAGACTCTGGCAAGCATTATCCTTATTCCTTGGTCATTTAGTCATTTGTCCTTTGTCTTATCATTGACAATTGGCAAATGACAAATAAAAAATTACACATGGCAAATCAAGAGACGATTTTCAGCAAAATCATTCGTCGAGAAATTCCAGCCAACATTATTTATGAGGATGACTTAGCACTGGCATTCACAGACATAAACCCGCAAGCACCAGTTCACATCCTTGTCATTCCCAAAAAACCCATTCCCAAATTAGCTGACGCCGAATCTGAAGATAGTACGCTTTTGGGGCACCTTTTGTTAACTGCTAAGCGGGTTGCTGAACAAGCCGGACTGACAAATGGCTATCGCTTAGTCATCAATACTGGCCCTGATGGCGGTCAAACTGTTTACCATTTACACCTGCATATCCTGGGAGGAAGACATATGACATGGCCTCCTGGTTGATATAGAGATATGAAAGTAGAGGGAGAGTAGGGTGGGGTTAGGGGTAAAAATGAGTGCTTACTCAATAATCAAAATCTGTAAACAATATAAAATCAAAAGTATTTATACAAAATTTTAATATTCATAAACACAACTTAATTAAATATGCTTTACAAATCGCAAACTTTCTTCTAATTTAGTAAATGTAGGTAGTTTGACCTACGCAAATTATTAACGAAAGTTAAGCACTCATAAAAACAATGACAGCAACCTTACAACGCGCTCGTAGCGCCAACGTATGGGAGCGGTTCTGCGATTGGGTAACCAGCACTAACAACCGCTTATACATCGGTTGGTTCGGTGTACTGATGATTCCGACTCTGTTAGCCGCGACCACCTGCTTCATCATTGCCTTCATCGCCGCACCTCCCGTAGACATCGACGGTATCCG
>NZ_JACAEU010000023.1:0-21443 GCF_013388695.1 Fischerella sp. | reverse complement strand
ACACCTGATGCAGTAGCCGTAGTCTTTGAAAACCAACAGCTAACCTACAGGGAGCTAAATCAACGGGCTAACCAATTAGCGCATTACTTGCAAAACTTAGGAGTAAAACCAGAAGTATTAGTGGGGATTTGTGTAGAGCGATCGCTCGATATGGTCGTCGGGCTATTAGCCATCTTCAAAGCAGGCGGAGCCTACGTACCCCTCGACCCTGCCTATCCCCAAGAGCGAATAGCACTGATGCTAAATGATGCTCAAGTGCCAGTATTGCTCACACAACAGCACCTCCTGGGACAGTTACCAGCACATACAGCAAAAGTCGTTTGCTTAGACAACGATGTTAATTGGCAAGCTGTCTCATCAGCAATCAAGCAAAACCCTCTAAATCAAACCAATCCTGCAAATCTAGCCTATGTGATTTATACGTCAGGCTCCACTGGCACCCCTAAAGGCGTCACTATCCAACATCAGTCTTTAGTCAACTTTGTCCAAGCAACAATAAAAGAGTACGAACTACAAGCACAAGACCGCATCTTGCAATTTGCCTCTATCAGCTTTGATGTTGCAGTTGAAGAAATTTTTTCTTGTTTGCTTTCCGGCGCAACTTTAGTACTGCGAACCGATGAGATGCTGGCTTCAATACCAGCTTTCTTGGAAAAATGCCTGATTCTGTGTATATCTGTTTTAGACATACCTACTAGCTTCTGGCATCAGTTAACTTCTGAACTTTCAACATCAAAATTAACGTTACCAGAAACACTACGTCTAGTTGTTACTGGTAGTGAAAAAGCTCTAGCAGATACTGTTCACACCTGGCGCAAGCAAGTAGAACCACGATTAAGATTAGTAAATGCTTATGGGCCTACGGAAACTACAGTTGGTGCTACAGTTTGTGACCTAGCAGGAACAAAGGAACTTATCGCAGTAGAGCCAGAAGTACCGATTGGACGAGCGATCGCCAATGTGCAAACCTATGTGTTAGATTCAGATTTGCAACCAGTCCCCATTGGTGTTTGGGGCGAGTTGTACATTGGAGGAGTTGGAGTAGCAAGAGGCTATCTGCATCAACCAGAACTAACAGCCCATTCGTTTATACCAAATCCTTTTAGCAACGAGCCTGGTTCTCGTCTTTACAAAACAGGCGATCGGGTACGCTATCGCAGCGATGGTCAAATAGAATTCAATGGTCGTATTGACAACCAAGTAAAAATTCGCGGCTTCCGCATTGAGCTAGGAGAAATAGAAGCTGTATTAAGCCAACATCCTGATGTGCGATCGACAGTAGTTATTGCACGCCAAGACTACTCTAATGACAAACGCCTAGTAGCTTATATCGTACCTGAATTAGATAAACAACAGACCACAAAAAACTTAAACCAACATCTAACGGACTATCTCAGTAAATCTTTACCTAATTACATGCTGCCGTCAGCTTTTGTGATACTAGATAAGCTACCATTAACACCTAATGGTAAGGTTGACCGCAAAGCGCTGCCTATGCCTGATACAGTACGTCCAGAATTGGAATTAGTTTATCAACCACCCCAAACAGAGATAGAAAAAACTATTGCTGATATTTGGCAAGAAGTACTTCATGTTGAAAATGTGGGAATCTATGATAATTTCTTTGAACTGGGTGGTCATTCACTGCTTTTAGTTCAGGTTCATAGTAAATTGCAAAAAATATTCCAGAAAGATTTGCTCTTGGTGGAAATGTTTCAACATCCTACCGTGAGTCACTTAGCTAGATATTTTAGCCAGGAATCAAGAGAAGAAACATCTTTCATACAACATTCTCATCGTTCTGAAAGTAGGAAAACTTCGACACAGCGTCGGAAACAGGCGAGAAAAGAACATCGAGCAGCGACTAAGGAAAGGGGAGTTTCGTCCCAATCAGACGAATAAAATCTAGAAAATTAAAGTTTGCTCTCAACTCTATGAGCATCCAAACATCATTTCTTTACTCTCCACTGACGATAGAAAAATACATTATTAGTTATTCAATAAGTCACATGACATTAAGTGAAAAAGAAATTTTATCTAAAAAGAATTTCCCTCCATCAGAAAAAGTATTGTCTACTGAGATTGGTGAGTATGTAAAACAAATATTTGCACCTATTCAAGGTAAATCAATTGAAACTCGAATAGATGAAATGGTTGAGGATTTCTCTCAAAATTTTCTAATTGCAGACAGTGCAAATACCAATGTTGATATTGAATGTATAATTAAAAACTTTGGTGATAGCAAAATACCTGCACAACCTACTAATTTTGAAAGCTATTTTCAATCCTTAAATGAAAATGTTGTTGCTCATTCAATACACACATCTGCGCCACAATTTATCGGTCATATGACCTCGGCACTTCCTGCTTTTGTGCGTCCTTTAGCCAAACTAATGACAGCGATGAATCAAAATGCTGTCAAAATAGAGACAGCTAAAGCCCTGAGCTTCTGTGAACGCGAGGCTTTAGCAATGATGCATCGGCAAATTTATAATTTATCCGATAATTTTTATGCCCAGCATATTCAAAATAATCAAAGTACATTAGGAATTTTGGTTTCTGGTGGCACAACAGCCAATATTACTGCTCTGTGGTGCGCTCGAAATAAGTCTTTAGGTGCAAAGAATGAGTTTTTAGGTATAGAAAAAGAAGGTTTAAGTGCAGCTTTAAATTTTTACGGTTACAAAGGAGCAGTTGTAATTGGTTCCGAATTGATGCACTTCTCTTTTGATAAAGCTGCGGATTTAATGGGCATAAGCACTAAAAATTTGATGCGAGTCCCAGTAGATTCTAACAATCGAGTCAATATCAAAGCTTTACGTCAAGCCGTTGCAGATTGTCGCCAGCAAAACTTACATATCATCGCCATTGTTGGCATTGCTGGAACTACAGATTCCGGTAGCGTCGATCCGTTAGAAGAGATTGCAGAGATTGCCCAAGAAAATAATATACATTTTCATGTGGATGCTGCTTGGGGTGGTCCGGTCATCTTTTCTCGAAAACATCAACATAAGCTTGCTGGGATTGAGAAAGCTGATTCAGTAACCATTGATGGACATAAACAATTGTATTTACCAATGGGTATTGGCATGGTATTTTTCCGCGACCCTCATTTGGCTTCTTCCATTGAAAAGCAGGCTAGCTATACCATGCGTAAAGGGTCATTCGATTTAGGCAAACGTGCTTTAGAAGGTTCTCGACCAGGTATGGCTTTATTTTTACATGCTGGTCTAAAGCTAATTGGTCTGAATGGATATGAGTTTTTGATTGACGAAGGAATCCGTAAAACTCAGTACATGGCCGATCAGGTTGCGGCAATGCCTGAATTTGAATTATTAGCAGACCCTGATACTAATTTGTTGCTTTACCGTTATATTCCAGAGCAATTTAGAGAAATAGTTGCCAACAAAAAATTATCGGAAACAGATAATCAATTGATTAATAATTTTAATGAGACTTTGCAGAAGATGCAGCGTCAGATTGGTCGCACTTTTATCTCCCGAACGACAAAAACAACTATCAGTTTGGGTAAAGAAATCCCTGTAATCGCCATGCGTGCAGTCATTGCCAATCCCTTAACTACTGAAGCAGATATTGATGCAGTTTTAAATGACCAGATTCAGATTGCTTTAGAAATCTCAATTGCATATTGAAGACAAATAATACTGATGAACAGGTTTTGACCTATGGACATAGCAGAGAATTTTATTGATAGCTTAGATGATAAAGACGAAATCGCCATTATTGGCATGGCGGGGCGTTTCCCTGGAGCCAATAAAATTGATATCTTTTGGCAAAACCTGCGCTCTGGTGTAGAGTCGATTTCTTTTTTCACAGATGAGGAGCTAATATCTGTTGGGGTAGATTCTGAATTGCTAAAAAATCCCAATTACGTGAAAGCAAACGGTATATTAGAAAATATAGATTTATTTGATGCTGCTTTTTTTGGATTTTCTCCCAGAGAAGCGGAAATTACAGATCCACAACACCGACTTTTTCTAGAAGCTGTTTGGGAAGCTTTAGAAAATGCTGGTTATAACTCGGAAACTTATAGTGGTCAAATAGGTCTTTTTGCTGGTGTTGGTATTAGTACATACTTGCTTACCAATTTATATACTAATCGGGATTTGATGGAATCGGAAGACAATATTGTTATTGGTAATGATAAAGATTTTTTACCAACACAGATTTCTTATAAATTAAACTTAAAAGGGCCAAGTATCAACGTTCAGACTGCCTGCTCTACATCATTGGTTGCTGTTCATCTAGCCTGCCAAAGTCTACTTAATGGTGAAAGCGATATAGCTTTAGCTGGTGGTGTAACCGTTGGAGCGCAGCAAAGAGCTGGTTACCACTATCAACAGGGAGGAATTCAATCTCCTGACGGTCATTGCCGAGCTTTTGACGCTCAAGCCCAGGGAACAGTTGGTGGCAATGGTTTAGGTGTGGTGGTTTTGAAAAGATTAGAGGATGCTATTGCTGATGGTGACTATATTCATGCAGTAATCAAGGGTTCAGCTGTTAATAATGATGGTTCTTTAAAGGTTGGATATACAGCTCCTAGTGTTGATGGTCAAAGAGAAGTTATTTTAGAGGCTTTAGCCTTAGCGGTCGTCGAACCTGAGACTATTAGTTATGTAGAAACTCACGGTACAGGAACCATTTTAGGAGACCCGATTGAAATTAAGGCTCTCACACAAGCTTTTCGCACTAGCACCAATAAAAAAGGTTTTTGTGCGATCGGTTCAGTTAAAACCAATGTTGGGCATTTGGATACAGCAGCGGGGGTAGCAGGATTAATAAAAACAGTCCTGGCATTAAAATATCAACAAATACCTCCCAGTTTGCATTTTGAAAAGCCGAATCCGCAGATAGATTTCGCTAATAGTCCGTTTTACGTCAACACTAAACTTACCGAGTGGAAAACCAACGGTACACCCCGCAGAGCAGGTGTGAGTTCCTTCGGTATTGGTGGAACTAATGCCCATATCATATTAGAAGAAGCGCCAGTTGTAGAGACGCGAAATTTCGCGTTTCCACCATCCCGTCCTTGGCAGTTATTACTTCTCTCAGCCAAAACCAGCACCGCCTTAAATACAGCAACTACCCAACTGCGCGATTATCTAGAACAAAACCCCGATACTCCCTTACCAGATGTAGCTTACACCCTGCAAGTAGGTCGGCGAGCTTTTGACTATCGCCGTATCATTATTTGTCAAGACCGAGATGATGCAATCAAATCCCTCGACAGCCAAAATCCACAACGTATTTTTAGCCACCAGCACAAACCTGGTCACTGTCCAGTTATCTTCATGTTTTCGGGACAAGGGTCACAATATGCAAACATGGGTCGGGAACTGTATGAAGTAGAACTGACGTTTAAAAAACACGTAGATACTTGCGCTGCTATTTTACAACCCCACCTCGGTCTTGATATCCGCTCCCTACTTTATCCCAACCCAGAAGAAACAGAAACCGCTTCCAATCAACTCCAACAAACATCCCTTACCCAAAGCGCATTATTTGTAGTTGAGTATGCCCTAGCTCAGTTATTGATGGAGTGGGGAGTGCGTCCAGAGGCGATGATTGGTCATAGTATTGGCGAATATGTCGCCGCAATGATCGCAGGTGTATTTTCTTTAGAAGATGCCTTGAAAATAGTGGCAAAAAGGGGACAGTTAATGCAACAAGTATCCCCAGGAAGTATGCTGGCAATTAGGCTGCCAGAAAAAGATGTACGAACGCTACTTTCTGAAAACGAGTTATATCGAAAATCTCTACAAATTGCAGTAATTAATAGCCCATCTTCAAGCGTTGTATCGGGAACAAACGACGCTGTTGCAGTCTTGGAACAACAATTATCTTCAATTGAAGTTGAATGTCGTCAGTTGCATACATCTCATGCGTTTCATTCGGTGATGATGGAACCGATATTGTCAGCATTTGGTGAGGCGATGAAAACAGTGGAACTAAATCCACCCAAGATACGCTTTATTTCCAATGTGACTGGTAGTTGGATTAGTGCTGAACAAGCGACAAATCCAGATTATTGGTGCCAACATTTACGACAAACTGTCAGATTTTCAGATGGGATATCGCAACTATTACAGCAGTTTGAAGGTGTTTTTCTGGAAGTGGGACCAGGGCGAACTTTAAGCACATTCACGACGCAGCATTTAGAGAAAGATGCTAAACAACAGGTATTGACTTCGTTACGCCATGTTAAGGAGCAACAATCGGATGTTTGCTTTTTATTGCAAACATTGGGCCGATTGTGGCTTGCGGGTGTGGAAATAGATTGGTCGGGCTTTTATGCTCATGAAAAGCGTCATCGTTTACCTTTACCTACTTATCCTTTTGAACGACAACGCTACTGGATTGAGCCTAAATCGCGATCGCATTCCGTAAACATCAAACCGACGAGATTAGATCAAAAGCAAGATATTGCTGACTGGTTCTATATTCCTTCATGGAAACGCTCTTTGCTAACTTCTTCATCGTCAGAAGAAATAAAATCTATACAAGAAGAACAATGGCTATTTTTTGTGGATGATTTGGGTATAGGGGAGCAATTAATTGATAAGTTAAAAAATCAGGGTAAAAGTATAATTATTGTTAAGCAAGGAGATGAATTTAGTCAATTAAGTGAGGGTATCTATACAATTTCTCCATGTATAAATGAAGATTATGATAAGTTATTACAAGAACTAATATCTATAGGTCAAAGTCCCGAAAAAATAGTTTATCTATGGAGCCTAAGTCACCTTGATAACGGTTCATCGGTAAAATATTTAGAACTTAAAAGCTTACTATTTTTAACCCAGAGCCTTAGTAAGTTAAAAATTAGTAGTTGCCTACAACTTAGGGTGATATCGAATAACATTCAAGAAGTTAACGGGAATGAAGAACTAAACCCAGAGAAAGCTGCAATATTAAGCTTATGTAAGGTAATTCCTCAAGAGTATCCCCATATTAGCTGTCAGTGCATTGATATTGATTTAACTAACAGCAGAAACTTAGAAGAAAGACAAGAAAATTGTGAGAGTCATATTATTGACAGGCTTCTGAATGAGTTAACGTCTGTATCCTCAGATAGCGTAGTTGCTTATCGCGATCGCCACCGTTGGGTACAAATATTTGAGTCAGTTCACGCAGAGTCAATAGTTGAGAAAAAAATACCTTTAAGAAAACAAGGTGTTTACTTTTTCCCCGGTGGCTTAGAAACTATTGAGGTTGTGCTTGCGAAATATTTAACAAAAACTTTCCAAGCAAAACTTATATTTATTGAAGATGTTAAATTTCCAGAGCAAGATAATTTCTCCCAATGGCTTGAAACCCATCCTCAAGATGATGAAGTGAGTCTCAAAATACAGCAAGTTTCAGCATTAGAGAAATTAGGTGCAGAAGTTTTGTTATTACGTGCCGATACCACTAATTACGAACATATTCATAAAGCTCTTGCATCTGCAAATGTTGAACAAATTAATGGCGTAATTTATTCAACTGGTATCAAGCGTGATAACCTATTTGCTTCTATTCCCGAAATTACTGAAGTAGAATTTGAGAATCTATTAGAATCACAAAGTAGTAAGGTTCTAGTATTAGAACAAGTCTTACAGGATTTTAATATAGATTTTTGTATCATTCTTTCTTCTTTGTCTTCCATTTTAGGAGGATTTGGGCTATGCTTATATTCAGCAGCCAACCAATTCATCGATACTTTTAGCAATCGGTATAATCAAAATAAATCTTTGCCGTGGTATGTTATCAATTGGGATAAATTTCAACCGAATGTAAGTCAGGAAAGAACAACACTGGGGCGAGTTTTTGGAGAAGAGTTAGCTATTACCCCAGTAGAAGCAGTAGAAGTATTTAAACGAGTTTTTTCTTTAAGGGAAGTAGTTCAGGTTATTCTTTCTACAGTAGATA
The DNA here is from genome assembly GCF_013388695.1 of Fischerella sp. NCBI lineage: Bacteria > Bacillati > Cyanobacteriota > Cyanophyceae > Nostocales > Hapalosiphonaceae > Fischerella > Fischerella sp. The sequence continues at coordinate 13,514 of NZ_JACAEU010000023.1, read as the reverse complement.
TTAATGCGAGGACAAATCATACAATTAGCCTCGATTCTTTGGTAAATTCAAAATCTATTAATCAATTAGATTCATCATCGCGCTATTCTCGACCAAGCCTAAGTAATTCCTATGTTGCTCCCACAAATGAGTTGGAAAAACAAATTACAGAGATATGGCAAGAGGTACTAGGAATTGCAGAAGTTGGTATTTACGACAACTTCTATGAGTTAGGGGGAGACTCCCTAATTGCAACTCAATTAGTGTCTCGATTGCGAGCCAAATTCCCTGTAGATTTACCACTGCGCGACCTGTTATTGGAAGCGATGATACCAATTAAGCAGGCAGAAATAGTTGAGCAACTTTTGTTGGAAAAAATTGAGGAATTATCTGAAGAAGAAGTTTCAGTTCTTTTAAGTAATTCATAATTGGTTAATCAATAATTATTAGCTATGGATAAAAAATATTCTAACTTATCACCAGCGAAAAAAGCCCTTTTAGAAAAATGGAAAGGGGGAAAAATTCAAGCTAATGTGATTCCTAAACGTCAAGATTGCCAGAATATTCCCTTGTCTTTTTCTCAACAAAGACTATGGTTTATAGACCAGCTTTATCACGGCAGCTCTTTTTACAATATTCCCATCGCTTTTCATATACAAGGAAATTTAGATATTGCAGCACTTGAGCAAAGCTTGAATGGAATTCTGACGCGTCATGAAGTTTGGCGGACAAATTTTAGGCTTGTGAATGGAGAGCCGATACAAGAAATTTCTCTCCAATCTACTTGGGATTTATCTATTATTAACCTAGAAAATTTATCTGGTAAAGATTGGGAAGCCGAAGTTAAACAAATTGCAGCAGAGTCAGCAAAACAGCCTTTTAATTTGGCTAAAGGGTTATTAGTGAGGGCTACTTTACTGCGATTGAACCAAGAAGAACACGTTTTGCTTGTGACCATGCATCACATTATTACAGATGGATGGTCTTGCGATGTGTTCCTGCGCGAGTTGTCAACGCTGTATGCTGCTTTCTCAAAAAATCAACCTTCCCCCTTACCCGAACTCCCGATTCAGTATGCAGATTTTACCATTTGGCAACGCGATCGCATCCAAGGTGAATTCCTCGCAACCCAATTAAATTACTGGAAGCAACACCTCCAAGGTGAGTTACCTGTACTACAACTACCCACAGACCGTCCACGTCCTAACCTTACTACTTTCACTGGTGCCAAGCAATACTGTACATTCTCTACATCCCTAACTAATGCTCTCAAGCAATTAAGTCAGCGAGAAGACGCTACTTTATTTATGAGTTTGCTGGCAGCATTTAACATATTACTATACCGTTACACAGACCAGGAAGATATCTTAATCGGTTCTCCAATTGCTAACCGCAACCGTCCAGAATTGGAAGGGATGCTGGGTTTATTTGTTAACACTTTGGTGTTACGTAATAACCTCAGTGGTAATCCCAGTTTTCGCGAACTTTTACATCGAGTACGAAAGGTAACTCTAGATGCATATACACATCAAGATTTACCTTTTGAGATACTTGTAGAACAACTACAACCCGAACGGAACTTGAATCGAAATCCCCTCTATGATGTAATGTTCGTCTTGCAAAATACTCCAAATTCTGTTCAGGAAGTGTCTGGTTTAACATTACGTAGTTTAGAATTTGATAGCGGTACCGCTCAATTAGATATTTTCCTATCAATGTCTGAATCTGAAGAAGGATTAACAGGCTGGTTAGAATATAATACGGATATTTTTGACTCAATAACTATTAGCCAATTTCTTCAAAATTTCCAAACCTTATTAGAAAATATAGTCGCAAATCCAGAGCAACATCTGAGTGAATTATCGCTACTAAAGACTTGTGAACAAGAAGAATTATTATTTAAGTTTGATCAAACCCGGGCTGACTACCCTCAAGAAATATGTCTGCATCAATTATTTGAGCAGCAAGTTGAACTAACACCATTATCTGTAGCACTAATTAGTGATTGCGAAGAAATAACTTATTGCCAACTGAACCATAGAGTAAATCAACTGGCACATTACTTAGAAAAACAAGGTGTCACAAAAGAAACTTTGGTTGCTCTATGCTTGGAACGCGATCTAGATATGGTGGTGGCGATTTTAGCTATTCTCAAAGCTGGTGGTGCATACATTCCCCTTGATCCAAGTTATCCAGTGGAACGTTTGAATTTTATGCTTTTGGATTCCCAAGCATCGCTGTTAATTAGTAAGCAAGAAATATTAGAAAAACTATCATTATTCGCATCTAAAACTGTTTGCTTGGATATCCACAAAGAGGAAATTGCACAAGAAAGCTTGGAAAATCCCATTAACATATGTTCCTCTGATCATCTCGCTTATATTATCTACACTTCTGGGTCAACTGGAACACCAAAAGGTGTGCTTGGTACCCATCGGGGTACAATCAACGGTTTACACTGGTTATGGAAAACCTATCCTTTCGCCCCTGGAGAAGTTTGCTGTCAGAAAACAGCTATTAGTTTTGTCGATTCTGTTTGGGAAATTTTTGCTCCTTTACTGCAAGGAATTCCCACAGTAATTATCAGCCATGCAACTGTATTAAACCCGCAATTATTTATACAATCTCTGGCACAATACAAAGTTTCTCGGATTATACTTGTACCTTCGTTTCTCCGACTGCTTTTAGATAATTATAGTCATCTAGTTAAGAAATTAACGTATTTAAAATTCTGGATAACTAGTGGAGAAGCATTATCTGTTAAATTAGTTCAACATTTTCGAGAATTGATGCCCTCAGCCAAACTCATCAATCTTTATGGCTCATCAGAAGTATCCGCTAATGCGACTTACTACGATACTAGTTTCTTAGCAGAACATGCTCATAGTGTGCCTATTGGTTGCCCCATAGATAACACTCAAATTTATGTATTGAATCGCGATTTCCAGCCAACACCCATAGGAGTAATTGGAGAACTTTATCTTGGTGGTGATGGGTTAGCCAAGGGTTATTTACATCGTCCAGAATTAACTAAAGAGAGATTTATTGATAATCCCTTTATACCTGGAAATAAACTTTATAAAACAGGTGATTTAGTTAGATACCTCCGAGATGGTAATCTTGAATATTTGGGTCGCCGTGATGAGCAAGTAAAAATTAGGGGTTTTCGAGTAGAATTAGGTGAAATTGCAACTGCGATCGCACAAAATCCAGATGTACGAGAATCTGTTGTAATTACTAGGGATGATGCTCAAGAAAATCCCCGTTTGATTGCCTATGTTGTCACAGATAAGCAGGATATCAATACACAACTACTATCCTATTTGCAACAGCAGCTGCCTAATTACATGTTGCCATCCGCTTTTATTGTACTTGATAAACTTCCGCTTACACCTAATGGAAAACTAGATAAAAGTGCGCTGCCAAGTAGTGAAATTATTCAGCAAAATACAAATAAATCTTTTGTTGCTCCCCGAAATTTTACAGAATTAGCTTTAGCAAAAACTTGGGAAAAGCTTCTTGATACTAGCCCTATTGGAGTGACAGATAACTTTTTTGACTTAGGTGGTCACTCATTTTTAGCTGTCCGCTTAATGGCTCAAATTTATGATAAATTTGAACATAATCTTCCTTTATCTACTCTTTTTGAAAACCCAACTATTGAAAAACTAGCTACAATTGTTAGTCAACCATTTCACAAAAGTTCTAATTCTCACCTAGTAGCAATTAACTCTTCTGGTGACAAGATACCTTTCTTCTGTATGCATGGTGCTGGCGGAGATATTAGTCCATACTTCAAATTATCCAGAATACTAGGCGAGGAATATCCATTTTATGGATTGGAACATGGGCCAGACCCTGAAAAACCTAAAATTATTTCAGTAGAGGAAACAGCATCTCGCTATCTGCAAGAAATTCGTCAAGTGCAACCACATGGCCCCTATCTTTTAGGTGGTCATTGTTACGGTGGTGTACTTGCTTTTGAAATGGCGCAGCAACTACAAAAACAGGGTCACACAGTAGGTTTAGTAGCTATCATCGATGCCATGTTACCAGAGACGACCATTGAATCAACAGATGATGATGATGCGAAGTTCTTGCTGCGTATCGCTGAAGAAATCAAAATTGAGAATGACATAGATTTTTCTATTCCATTTGATGAACTTCGAGGTTTGTCGCTGGATGAGCAACTGAATTTGGTAAACAAAAAAGCCAACTTTATTTTTTCTGATGTAGAGCTTAAGGATTTTCTCCGTCATTACCAACTTTTCAAAGCTAATGTCCAAGCTACGCGAGATTATGTCCCGCAGATTTATCCCCGTTCCTTAACTGTCTTTCGAGCTCAAGAGGAGATTATCCATGATTTTGATAATCCAGAATGGAGTACTGATGATCTCTTTTTAGGTTGGGATAAATATTCCAGTGAATCGACTCAGGTTGTTGAAGTTCCAGGAAATCATTTCTCAATGCTACTTGAACCTCATATTCATGAATTAGCTAAACAGTTGAGAATTTATATTGATAATGCTGTCCATAATTTAAATATGCAATAGGAGTAAAAGAGGCTAATGCAACTACCTCCTGGACCGAAAACTCCTTCTTGGTTACTACTCCTACAATTTAAGGCTGATATCTTTGGTTATATGGATACTATTTCCAGACGTTACGGTGATATTGTGACTGTAATGTTTGGTTCCACACCAACAGTTTATGTTAGCCATCCTTCAGGGATAAAGGAGATTTTCACTAATACCAAGGAAATTGTAGCTAGGGGCGCATTAAACCAAGAAGGTTTCGCCCTATTTGCAGGAGAGCAAGGTGTTCTTCAACTGGATGGATCGCGTCACAAACATCGGCGCAAGTTGTTAATGTCTGCTTTTCACGGTGCGCGAATGCAAGCCTGCGGGCAACGTATCTGCGAACTGACAGAAAAAATCATGAATCTACAGGCAATTGGAAAACCTTTTCTTGCCTACTCAACTATAGAAGATATTACCCTGGCGATAGGTATAGAAATTGTGATGGGATTGCGTGAAGGAGAGCGCTATGAAAAAATAAAACATTTATTTGCACTGTTTGAGGTGACCGAAAAACTTCCCTTTTGGAGATGGAAGTTAGGACGGTGGAGTCGTCAAGGATATTTGCTTTACCTCCAACAAGAGCTTTGGCAACTGCTGTATGCTGAAGTTCAAGAACGCCGCAAGCAAGCAGATCCATCTCGTAGCGATCTTCTTTCGGAATTAGTATTGGCAACAGATGAGACGGGTGAGCCGATCGCTGATGAGGAAATACGAGATTTATTAATTTCACCTATCGGAGCAGCTCAAGGTGCTTCAGCAACTGCGATCGCTTGGGCTTTGTACTGGATTCACCGTTTACCTCATGTTCGCGATCGTCTGCTAGAAGAACTTAATGCCCTCGGTGAAAACCCAGATATCACAAGCATCTTGGCATTATCTTATCTCGATGCTGTTTGCAACGAAGTTTTACGAATTTACCCAACTCAACTTTTTACATTTCCCAGGATAGTAGAGTCTCCTGTTGAAATAATGGGCTATAAGTTGAGTCCGGGAACAATATTGATTGCAAATATTTATTCTACACATCAGCGTGAAGATTTATACCCGGAACCAAAACAATTTAAGCCAGAGCGTTTTCTCGAAAAACAGTTTTCTACCTATGAATTTTTGCCCTTTGGTGGTGGTTCTCGTGTTTGTATTGCTGGAACCTTTGCTCTGTTTGAAATGAAATTGATATTGGCAACAATTCTTTCACACTATCAGTTAAAGCTAGTGAGAAAACAACCAGAAAAACCAAAATTTGATGGTCTTCTTTGTTATCCTGCTACTGGCGTTAAAATGGTCATGCACGGTCGGCATCATCAAAAACAATCGCAACCACTTGATTCTGGCTTTAGCCACTAGCTCTAGGAATTATGTAAAGTAAGTTGCGTAACTTTTTGATTGAAACCTTTATATTTATTATACTCTGACAACATTTATTTTTACACGACTCCTTGGTTTGGGTACGGCTCTTTTCAAAAGACTATATTTTGATATACAACATATCTCTCAATTTTCTATTTTGGGACTAATAAAGATATTTCAGTATTGGAGGAATTAGGTATGACTAAGAGTAATAAAGGCGCAGTTGTAATTACAGGAACATCCACAGGTCTCGGCCGAGCAACCGCGCTTTTACTGGACAAACAGGGGTATCGAGTTTTTGCTGGAGTCCGCACAGAAAAAGATGCTGAATCACTCAAACAAGCAGCATCTGGTTTTTTAACTCCGATCATCATGGATATCACAAAAGAAGAACAAATTCGAGCCGCATCTGAATTTGTTTCATTAGCAGTCGGTGATGAAGGAGTTCTAGGATTAGTGAATAATGCAACTGCAATAGTATTTGGACCTTTAGAATGCGTCCCTATAGAAGACGTAAGAGAAAATTTTGAAGTAGGTATTATAGGACAAATTGCTGTTACCCAAGCATTTTTACCAATGCTTAGAAAAGCTAAAGGACGGGTTATTAACATTAGTTCGGCTTGTGGCAGAATCGCTGAACCATATTTCGGGCTTTTATCTGCTGCTAAATTCACACTTGAGGCATTTACAGATTCTTTGCGAATGGAATTATTTTCTTCTAATGTTGAAGTTATATCCGTCTTTCCAGATCAATTAAAAACAGAGGTTTATAAAAAAGTCGAGGCTAGCTATGATAGGACGTTTGCCAATATGTCGTCAGAAGCTAAAGCTATTTATGATAAAATTTGTAGGATTTATATTCAACAAACTGTAGAAGGGCATATGAATGGTATGTCCTGTGAAAAAACCGCAAATGTTATTTTAAAGTCTTTAGAAGATAGGAAGCCTAAAAGACAATATTTTGCCTATTCGATTTCGTCAATTTTGTCAGATACTTTTCTGTTTCTCTTGAAAAGGTTGCTCCCACATCAGTATTTTTATGATCTTTATTTTAAGATTATGAATTTTGATTAACTAAAAATAAATATTTAACTAGTGAGGAATTAGGTATAAATAAAAGTAATAAAGGCGCAGTTGTAATTACAGGAACATCCACAGGTCTTGGTCAAGCAACTGCGTTTTTACTAGATAAGCAAGGGTATCAAGTTTTTGCTGGAGTTCGCACAGATAAAGATGCTGAGTCACTAAAGCAGGCTGCATCTGGTGATTTAACACCAATCATTGTAGATATCACAAAAGCTGAACAAATTAAATCGACTTCGGAAGGTTGAGTAAATAAATGACTTCACAAAAACAATCTCAAATTACCAACGAAATTCTTCAAGGTAATTTAATTAAATTAATGTTTAAGCTATCAACTCCCAGTATTTTGGGAGTATTAATGCTTAGTTTAAACAGTTTTATCGATGCTTTATTTGCAGGAAGGTTCATTGGTGAAAATGCTTTAGCTGGTATCTCACTTGCAATGCCACTTACAAGTATAGTAAATGGATTTGCTGCCTTGATAGGGGTAGGCTCTGCTTCTGTTCTTAGTCGAGCCATTGGGACTGGAGATGTTAAGACTCAATCCAAAATGTTTGGAAATCTTATAATTTTAAGTATTATAATTTCTTCTTTTATTACATTTATTGGTTATATATTTGGCCAAGAATTAATTGCACTCATGGGCGGAAATGGTGAAGTCGCCTCAGAAGGTACAAAGTATTTGAAAACATATGTATTAGGTTCCATATTTTTGATATTGGGAGAAGCTTGTGGTGAGGTTATAAATTCAGAAGGAAATATTAGATTGAACACGCTATTTAACTTGATTTTTGTTAGTGTTAATATTTTATTAAATTACATATTCATTACTGTATATAATTGGGGCACCCAAGGTATTGCCCTCGCTACAGTTATGGCAATGGTTGTTTCTAGTATTCTGAATCTATCTTATTTTATTACTGGTAAAAGCATTATCTCTGTTCATCTCAAAAAAATAGTGATCGCGATAGATTTACTTACAGAAATATTTTCAATAGGAGTATCTTCCCTGTTTTATCCAGTGATGATATTAGTTCAAGAGTTTGTGATATTTAATCTAATTTCCGATTACGGAAAAAATATTGATATTGCTTTTTTCGGTGCAACAATGAAAGTGGATTCACTGATGGTTATTCCTATTGTTGGTTTAGCACAAGCATTACAACCAGTAATAGGTATAAATTATGGAGCGAATAATTACAGAAGGGTTAAGAATGCGTACTTAATTTTCGCAATAATAGGAACTACATTACTATTATTTATTTGGCTGCCTTTACAAATAGTTCCAACAGTATTTTTAAATATGATTTTGCCAGGAATTAATTTTACGATAGAAGATGTAATTAATTTTAGAATTCTCAATATACTAATACCAATATGGCCTTTGGCTTACTGTAGTAATACACTTTTTTTATCTATTGGCAAGCCTAAAGTTGTTTTATTAGCATTATTTCTTAAAAGCATAGTCTTCAATGTGCCAATGATGATATTTTTCTCAAGCATAATTGGTTTAAGAGGTATATATATTGGTTCAATATTGGCAGATTTTATATTTATGTTGGTAGTTTTTTGGCTGACAGCAAAAGAGTTTGGACATTTATCTAAGCTTAATTGTACATGAGTTATTTTTTATATTTGATATAAAAATATTAATAATCATATATTATGATTTTCATTTAAAATCATATATAAAAATAAAATTTTTAGTAATTAGATAGGTGACAACATGGCAACAATGGGAAAATACTGCAAGGCATATTTAATCAAAACACTGCGCCAATTTGAACAATGGAGGGAAAATTCAGAAAATACAAGGGTAGAAAAGCAACAGATAGATGGTAAGGAAGTTGAAGTAAAAAGGGAATTAACTGATGATGATTTCTTATACTTACAAGAAAATTATGTAGTGACAGATGGAATTTTCAAGGACGAGAATATCATATTTGATAATGTAACATCTGAATGGAAAGAGTTTTGCTACAAAACTTTGGGCTTCTAGATTCCTGTTTATGAAGCGGTGCAAGTACAAACATCCGAAAATCAAAACAAAAGTAATCCTTAGTTTAGAGATAATTCTATGAATGAGTTAGTGCAAAGATTGTCAGAAGGGGAACATCCTGTAGAGGCTAGTTTGCGACCTGAAAAAACAGCCACAGCACTTAAAGAAAGTATCGACCGAGGATATGTGCATATCAAATTCACAAACACCCAGGGTGGTACTGATTTGGGTGTGAAACTCGACCCAGAAGCATCTAATTTTAATGACGCTGACTTTGAGCATCAAAAAGGAAAAGTTCATCTGGTTGGCAATCTGACACTTAACTATGTCGAAGTTAGATGTATTGCAGATATTGACCTGGTGAGTTTAAACGGTAAGGGACATTTAGAACCCATAGAAGCATAAAATTTTCCCCAGTTAAGAATGAAGTGGAAGCATAACTATTACAGCACGGCGGAAATAAACACATTATCTTAACTAGATAAAAAGCTTTATTTATAAGCTTTCGTACCTTCTGCCTTCTGCCTTCTTACTTATGCCTTCATGTACTAGTCAAATATTGGAGAGGTCAATTATGTATCAAGATGACAAGGAAGATACGACACTTTACAAAGTGGTAGTTAATCACGAAGAGCAATATTCCATTTGGCCATTAGAACGTGAAAATCCTCTTGGTTGGAAAGATGCTGGAAAAAGTGGACTAAAACAAGAATGTTTAGATTACATTAAGGAAGCCTGGACTGACATGAGACCGCTCAGTCTGCGGAAAAGGATGCAGGAAAAAGTTGGCAATATCCAATAAAAAATGTGCATAAAAATTGGATGTTGAGTATATTTTGCATTTCGATTCCACCATAAAAAGCATATTTTGCTTCTGCAACATCAAATTTCTTGAGCTTAGTAATACTTGTTCTAAAAGGAGAATTTCCATGGTAACGTCCTCAGAGCAACAAACACGAGTATGGTTTATTACTGGTTGTTCAAGTGGTTTTGGTCGAGCACTGGCAGAAACAGTGCTTGAACGGGGTGAAACGGTGGTGCTAACGGCACGGAATCCCCAGCAGATAAAAGATTTAGCAGCAAGCTTTCCGGAGCGTACATTAGCGGTGCAACTTGATGTAACAAAGCCTGAAGAGGTAAGAGAAGCGGTAAAACAGGCGATCGCCAACTTCGGTCGCATTGATGTACTTGTCAATAATGCAGGATGTGAGGTTGCTGGAGTAATTGAAGAAGTTCCCGATCAAGAAGTTCGTCGTGAGTTTGAAACAAACTTTTTTGGTGTCTTGGAAGTTCTCCGAGCAGTATTACCTCATATGCGACAGCAACGCAGTGGTCATATTCTGAATTTTTCGTCAATTGCTTGTTTTGATCATAGTGCTGGTGGAGGTATTTATAGTAGCAGCAAACTTGCATTAGAAGGAATTTCTGGTTCTTTGGCTAGCGAAGTTGCATCATTCGGGATTAAAGTCACAATTGTTGAACCTGGTTGGTTCCGTACAGATTTCTTCAGACGCTCCTATGTCTTAACTGACACCCAAATAGAAGATTACAAGCCGTTGATTAATGAAATACGTCAGGAGATAATCCCTATACAAGAAATGAAAGATATGGCTCCAGGCGACCCAAGGAAAGCTGCCCTGGCAATGATAAAAGTGGTTGATAGCGATAATCCACCAATCAGATTGGCTCTGGGAGCCGATACGGTAGAAGCTGTTGAAGGTGCATTAGAATTTATTAAATCAGAATTAGATGCTTGGAGGGAAGTGTCTATGAGTACTGATTTTGACGAGGTTGCAGCAGATAAAATCCAAGTTGTCAGCTAGCTTATACTGCAAAGCCGGAGATAGGTGCGTTAGTTTACATCAGTCTCCCATGTCGGTTTTGGCACAGCCAAACATAAAAATAGTTCATTTCTATTGCCCACTGCTCACTGCCTACTGCCTATTTTCTAGTTAGATGAATTTTTGCGGTTGCTGTGACGTAACCGCAAAAAGCAGTTTTAGAAACTATTTTTAGCTTTTCATGATGGAAGCTTATAGAGTGCTAATTTTATTTATTTTTTGACTTCTACCCTGATTCTGGCTATTAACTTTACTTCTCTGTTTTCAGCGTCTCAATTTTTACCCACATTTTTAATTTACTTACTGCTTTCTCTGTGTGCCAGTTTTAGGTGCGGAATGTGGGTTCTTGAGCTATTTACCCTCAAACAGATGCTTGAGTTTTTACGTCAAGCAATTGACCGCAATTATAGGGTAGCTTGCGAAGTTTTTTTACCATCTGGCTGATTTTGGTTGATTTTGGGGCTTATTTATAAGCTCATGTTATCATTTATTCAAGGCAATCAGCTTTTTTATAGTCCCACAAAAACGGTATCGTACACTACTATTTTTTAGCGATCGCAGAAGTTTTCGGTCTACTGATTTTAGTTCATCCCTTAATTATGCAACGCCATTTTTCTTTACTGATAACTAGTAACTGCCAACCCCGATTGCACCTTCCACAAACCTGCATAAATCCCATTTTTCTCCACTAATTCCTCGTGTTTTCCTGCTTCTACCAATTGTCCGCTTTCCATCACATATATGCAGTCGGCATTGCGAATCGTCGAAAGCCGATGGGCGATCGCTATAGTTGTCCGATTTTGGGTAATCACCTGAAGTGACTTCTGAATTGCCGCTTCAGTTTCATTGTCTACCGCCGAGGTCGCCTCATCTAAAATCAAAATTGGTGGATCTTTGAGAATAGCGCGGGCGATCGCCAGTCGTTGTCGTTGTCCTCCAGAAAGTTTCTGTCCCCGTTCGCCCACAATTGTGTCATAGCCCTGTGGCAGTTGCTCGATAAACTCATGGGCTTCGGCTAACTTGGCAGCATGAATAATCTGTTCGCGAGTGGCATCGAAACTACCATAACAAATGTTATCAGCAACCGTACCGTGAAACAAAAACACGTCCTGACTCACCCAACCAATACATTGCCGTAAATCCCATAAATTGAGGTCGCGGATATCAATGCCGTCAACTAAAATGCGTCCACTGTGTACTTCATAAAAGCGTAGCAGGAGTTTAACTAACGTACTTTTACCTGAACCCGTTGCTCCCACAATACCGATTGTGGCTCCCGCAGGAATCTGTAGGGATAAATTTTTGAGTATATGGTTGCGACCGTTGTAGGCAAAGGTAATATTATCAAATTGCACTTTACCAACCACAGTTTCGATTGCTAAGGAGCGATCGCCGTGGGGAATTGCAATCGGGGTATCGAGTAAGCCCATGACACGACGCACCGATGCCATCGCTCGCTGATATTCATCCATGATTTCACTTAGTTCCGTGAACGGCCAGAGTAAATCTTGAACAATAAACACCATGAAGCCATAGGTACCCACAGTCAGGCTACCCTGAAGCACTTCCCGACCACCCAAATACAGCGTTAGCACAAACCCCAGCAAAATCAAAAATCGCAGCACGGGCTGAAAGGCTACACTCAGGGCGATCGCTCGTTTGTTACTGCGACGATAGGCATCACTTTCAGTATAAACGCGATCGCTTTCATAGGCTTCGGCGGTAAAGCTTTTAATCGTGGCAATACCAGAGAGGTTGTTAGCGAGGCGATCACTAATAGTTCCAGCGCGATCGCGGACTGTGTCATAGCGAGGAGCTAACCGGGATTGAAAGGTGAACGTTCCCCACAGGATAAACGGGATGGGCAACATCGCCAGCCACGCAATGCCGGGAGCCAGAAGTACAAAGCTAATCCCAACCGCAAATACTCGCGTGAAGAAGCTGATGAGGTCTTGAGCGCCAGAGTTGAAGAAGCGCTCAAGCTGGTTGATGTCATCATTGAGAATAGATAGCAGGATGCCCGTGCTACGGTCTTCAAAGTAGGCGAGTTCTAGTTCTTGTAAGTGATTGTAAGTATCGACTCGCAGTTCGTGCTGTAGGGTTTGCGCCAAGTTGCGCCAGAGTTTGTCGGCTGCATATTGGCTGAGGGATTCTAGACCCCAAGTGGCGATCGTCAGCACAGACAGCACTAATAACTGAGTTAGGGGATTTTGAATGCCAAACCGAGCAATTAAGGAAGTTTCTTGTTTAACTACCACATCTACTGCAACGCCGATAAGATAAGGTGGTGCCAGATCCAATAGGGTACGCAGAATCGAGCAAACAATTGCACCGCAGATTTGGGTTTGATAGGGTTTGGCATAGCGGAGTAAACGCAGGAGGGGGTGAGCAGAGCGTGTTGTCATTGTGATAGAAATGATAGTTTACAATGAAAGCGAGCTTAGAACGAGAGAAGATTAGGGTAATGTAGTAGGGCTAATTCATAGTCAGCAGAGAAAAAAGTAACTCAAGATTATGGCGGAGAAATCGTAGTGCTTTGGTCAAACAAGGATAACCCGAACTTCGCATTAGAGACCCCGCCCTTAAGGACGGGGACTTATTGACAATAGTACGGATAATAGACCAGTTAGTAGCAGAATTATAAGCTCGAAATCGGGCAGTATCTTCAAAAAAGACAACATCTTT